>JAUNJJ010000164.1 GCA_030533325.1 Oscillospiraceae bacterium | reverse complement strand
ATATTGAAATATATGGCTGTTAAATATTGTGACATTTAACAGCCGAAGTAATAATGAAGCGGTTTTGTCGCCATATGTGCCTGTTGGTTTTTCGAGATACAAAATTGAAGAAGATGCTGATGTAAAAGAATTAATAAATATAAAGCATAAAAATAAACCGGTATTGTTATGCTATAGTGACGAAACAGCAGATAATAGCGAGAGGTTTAGGAAGAATAGTGCATTATTAGTCGAAAAAATCATGAGGGGATTTTTGTCAGAAAATTCCATGAGTATTCTCAATATGTGGTTGGTTGATTTTGAATCCTTGTATTTTCCGGAAAGCAGAACAAAGGGATTCTTAAAAGTTTTACGAACCCAACAGGAAGTGCAAAATCTTTATATTGAATTACAAAAAAACAGAAACCTCGTAGATTCTTTTGATGATGGTAAAATATCAACCATTAATCCGAAAAAGATAAAAATGAGAGACAATCCAATAAAGTATAATATTGTTTTCTTTGTTGGAGTTGATTTTTCATCAATGGATCAAGAAACTGTTCAGCTATTCATTAGTGGAGAAAATTTTGGGTTCTTACCAATTCTCTTTATGCGACAGAAAACAGCGAGCGATATGTTGGCGGAAGAAGGTAATAGGTACATGTTTTCAAAAGTAATTAAAAAGATTAAGGAATTAGAACAGGTATATTCGTATGAAAATGTTCTTAATGAGTTTGAATATGATGTGATGGTGTCAAATCAAAAGAAAGAGTTAGAAGAGAAGGCTTGGGTAAATAAGATTATGTCCTTTGCCGAATTTATGGAAATTGCGTATTCTGATGCAGGAATGTCAATTGATCGAAATTTATATGTTGACACATATCAAATAAGTGAGGATTTATATATTGACCTTTCAGAATATGATTCGGTGAGATTTTTTACAATTAATGATGTGATTCCGGATTTTGTTTGCAAAGATGTAGAAAAAATATAAAAGGAGAAAATGTTATGGGATTTAATTTTAGTGAAGAAGAAATTACAAGCATGTATAAAATGTATCAGGATTGTCTGAATGAAATTCAAGAAGAGACAAAAAATGTTGCAGAGGCATTAACTGTGCATGCACGGGAACTTAAGTATGAGCCAGTAATTAAATTATCTATTGAGGTTGTAAAGTATTATAACGAAGAATTAAAGCAGGCTGAATTAAGGGCAATGGATGAGTGGAAGAATGGCGATTTGAGCTTTACAAGAGTAATGGAGATGATGTCTGCGGGAGAAAATGCCAAAAATAGGAGTAGACAGTTAGAATCGCAGATTGAGCAAGAAATCCAGTCGTGGAAAAGACTTGATGATACGAGCTTATCAGGAATTAATTCTACAAATTGGAAATGTGAAGTTTCAGATTTTGAAAGTATTAAACAAGAAATTAATCGTTATGTTGAAACTTTGGAAGCAAAACAGACCCAGTACACAAATAATATTGAGAATCAGAAATCTGAAAATGAGATTTATGTTTCAATTGAGCCTGTAGTAATACAGTCTATTTCAATTGTTATCGCAGGATTTAAATCGGGAATCAGTGAAAGTTTTTCATCATTAGCGCAGGAATTTGAGGAAAAGTCTAATGAGGTTAGAGGATTAAGTGCGGATGCAGCACAGACAATAGCAGAAAAATCACAGAATTTTGTAAGTAGTGGTGCTTCTGCTTTGAAGGCAAAAGTAAAACAGATTTTAGATTAATTTTGGGAGGGTACTATGTCGGAAGAAATGTTAACTTTAGATGACCTTGCGAAACTAAAAAGGGAAAAAGAAGAAGAAAAAAGTAAACTTCCTTATCAAGCTTATTTAGACAACCTAAAGACCTTGGTCGGCGAAAAGAATCCTAAAGTATATCCTTCGATTGAAGCGCCTAAATCAAATAGCAATAAACAATTTGTCTGCATTAAGGAGCCTGCCGAATTTGTTAATTTATTCAGCAGTTGCAATGGACAAGATGAATGTAAAACCCTATTTCAGACATTATTAGACGATAGAGATCCAAGAGTAATTGACCAGGTTATTGATGAATGTGAAGATACGAATGGATTATGGTTTAATACAACAAATAATGGTATTAATTTAAGACCTGGATTAGAAGACGAAGAGTGGTCTAGCCCAACAACAATAACATTAGGAGACGATGCAGTTCATTCGTTAGTAGCCGGACGTACGGGTTCTGGTAAGTCTGTATTTTTGAACAGTATTATCTTTTCATTACTTGCCGAGTATTCTCCATGGGAATTGGATTTATATCTTGCAGATTTTAAGAAAGTTGAATTTAGTAGATATTTATCAAAATGTAATGTGCCTCATATTAAGGCGGTTGCAGCTACAAGTGAAATTAGATATGTTATTAGTTTGTTGAATTACTTGGCGAACTGTATGGTTGCAAGACAGAATTTCTTTGCTCTTATTGGACAGCAGAAATTAAGTGAAGTAAGAGAAAAATATCAGATAGTACTTCCTAGAGTTCTTTTTATAGTTGACGAATTTCAACAGCTTTTTTTGGAAGCGACAGGAAAGGAAGAAATGGAAATTGCTGATTTGCTTACTTCTATCACTAAACTTGGTCGAGCAACAGGATTTCATCTGATGTTTGCAAGTCAGGAAATGTCTGGAACTATGAGTCAGAGTGCGTTTGCAAACTTTAAAGCCAGATTTGCTTTGGCCTGTGATGCGGAAGTATCTAGTAGAATATTAGGAAACTCCGGAGCAGCAAAATTAGATAAAAAAGGTATGGTACTAGCTAATATTGGCGCTGGAAAAGAGGATACCAACCAGTTGTTTAAGGTTCCATTTGTTTCTGAAAAATACTTCTATGAGTATCTGCAAATTATTACAGATTATGGTGGAAAGTCAAAATATGATTCGGTTCATAAATTCTATCAGGAAGATAGCATAAAAGGAATGGATGAATTAAACAGTGTTCTTACTGCAATTAAAAATGTTAGAACAGGGTATTTAAGTAAGAATAGTAGTTTGTTTGATATTGTTACTCTTGGAGAGGCTGTTGTATTTAACTACAAGAAATATGATTATGAGACAGTATTTTTGGAGAGAGGTGTTAGAAAAAATATAGGTATTTTTAGTCCTATTGTTGATGATACCGTATATGTATGCAAATTATTAGCAGAAAACTTCAAAAGCTCACCTAAAGCAGAAAGCTACAATCATCATATCATTGTAAGAAATGATTTATTTATGAAAAAAATGAATCTTGCAAAGGAATTAAATGTTTCGAATAGTAAGGTACATAATTCAATCGATTTTTTTGATGAAATCGTTGGTTTGTTTAAAAGGCGTAGTAGAGAGGCCTCTTTGATTAGCAGTTATCAACAGTATGCATCCTTGAAAGGATTTGCTTATGATGCGTTTTGTCTAAGAGCTGAGCATTTTATTACAGATTTATCAGAAGAAGAAAAAGCGGTTCTTCAAGAATTAAGTGACTATTACACAAATAAAACTATCGATGATATTCCTGTTATTCAAGAGACTATTTTGGATGATTATGACTTTGATAAGTCTTATTTTAGAGTCATTAATATGCTTTATGATAAGGAAGTGAATGGTAAATCTATAGTGGACTTGTTTGATGCTGATATTTTTTGGATTATTGGTGCAGAGATGGTTGGAAAATTTCCAAAAGATATGGAGACAGTTCTTACGGATGCAATGAATTACAACATGCTTTTCGTGTTAGTTGCATCCAATAATGATTTTAATGATTTTTATATGTGTAACAAGGCTTGCGATTATCTATTTGTTACAGGCAATAATGAAAGCTACTATAACAAATTGAAGTTACCATTCACAAAAAAATCAGATAATTCGATTTCGGTTGATTTTGCTATTAGTAGTAGTGCGACACAAAGATCATTTAAAAAATTCAAATTTGATTTGCAAGAGTTAATAGTTCCGGAAATTGA
Source organism: Oscillospiraceae bacterium (assembly GCA_030533325.1). Taxonomy (GTDB): domain Bacteria; phylum Bacillota; class Clostridia; order Oscillospirales; family Ruminococcaceae; genus HUN007. Next base: position 2,271 of record JAUNJJ010000164.1, on the reverse strand, counting down.
TTTTGATTCAATTTTAAGTTGATTGAAGGAGGGGTACTATGCATTTGGACGATGATTTGTATGTATATATTCATCGAGTTGCGGATCAAATTGAAGGACTAACATGTGCTTTGATTATTTTTATAGAAAATGTTGGAAGTCAATTAGAATCCTACCACTATGAGGCTTTCAATAAGTTTTCAAACAAAATCAGAGAAATGGAAATCTCTGTATCAAAAGAGATAATGGAAGAATTTATTGATGTAAAGGATGGAATAGAGGAATCCGCAGTTAGAATTAGGGCATCAGAAAATTCAATAAATCGATTGAGGTCACAATTGGAAGAGATAGAAAATGTATTTTTCAGACTTGTGATTCATAGTGAGAATATAAGAGAATTTAATTCTGACACATCCAATCCATATGTACCAAATGCTACAGAGGAAGTATATAGTGCTTTTTCGGGATATGATAGATTATTAGGTCAATTCCAAGTCGGTAAGCCCGACGAGAATGATCCCATATGCACACTTATGTATTCTTTCTTTTGCACAGTTAGTTCTTTGTTTGAAAAACTTTTTCGGGAATATGATTCTTTGCTTCGAGATTTTGGAGGTGATGTCGAGGAAAAGAGAAGAAATCTTGAGGCACTAACCGTTATAAAAAAGCGTGAGGGAAGTATTGCAAAATCAGCTTTGGAAGTTGCAAAGACAACGGCCTATGCAGCTTTGCATATAAAAAAGAAAAAAATATCTGATATTGCTGAATCGGTTGTTGGTCTGGTTGCAGCAATTAACAATACTTTACAGGATTTAGATAAGTTAAACTATGTAAATCCCAAGAAATCACTTGCAAGGAAAATCATAAAAGGAATCGCGACCTATTATGAAGCAACGGAATTAGTAGGAAAAGTTATTGGCGTAGAAGGCTCAGGAGCAAAACTTGTTGGTGCTGATTTTGAAGTGCCGACATTGACAAAATTGATGCTTGCAGTTCCTCTAGCTGCAGGTAAGGGAAAAAGTCTCGAAAAATGGAAAGAGTCTGGTGCACTCGGGGTTACTACATCAGCACTTGGCATGGTCGAGAGTTTTATAAATATTGGTGTTTCTTTAACATCTGGAAACGTTAAGAATGCTTTAAAAGGTATTCCTGATCTGGGTTCAAAGGCGTTGGGGTTAGTTGAAATAACAGCTAAGTATTTACATAAAAATAAAATACACGTTAAGCCTAAAGCTGTGGATAAAAAATTGCATAAATTAGGAAGTGAGCTTAAAAAGTATAATGATGATGTTGAAAAATATATGATAGCCAAAGAAAGAAAACAAACGGCTGCAAAAATATCAAAAGCTCCACCTTTTATAGGTGTAAAAGAGGTTTTGGATAAATTAAGAATAGAATTATAATAATGTTGGAAAGGATGTGAATTCTATTGAATACATTAACGGCATTTTATGATTATGTAACTTCTCAGGGCATAGACATAAAAGCAATTTATGAGGAAAAAGGTGAAGGATTTGTTGTCATTTCATTTCCTGAAAGAGGGGATAACGACTGTATATATAATATTGCTATTGTTTTTTACGAAAATGATAACGATGTGGAAATATACGTCAGAAAACCAATAAAGGATTTTGATGAATTAACATTGTTAAGAAAACTGAACAATCTTAATTGTGAGTATACAGATGTAACATTTTTTATTGATGAAAATATATTGACATTAAAGTCTCATTTGTTGTCTCAAGGAAAAGTTGAGAACGTGCTAATAAAAATGGTTACTGATGTACAATTGGCACAGGCTGAATTTGTAAAGATTTAGGTTAAAATAAACAGAGAGGAAGTATAAATGTTTAATAATTTATTTGATGGTTTTTTGAATAAATTACGTTTAGTTGTAACAATTATTGTGGCTATATTCTTTTTTGTAGGCGTATGTGGCGTATTAGGAATGAATGGTATGACTAGTATTCTTGAATGAATAGTTATGTTTGTCTTTACGCTGATTTGTGGCATGGTTATGTAACTTATTGTTTACTATTGGTACGGTAAAGACTACAAATGCCCTTCTTGTAATAAGAGATTTTGCTTGAAAAAGACTGGTAAGGAAGTCGCAAAGAAAATATTTCTGTTCTTCTTGAAACAAATACAAAGAACAGAAATGGTGAGGTCATTGGCTCTCAAGAGCAGTATGTTCCGGGAGAACGAATTACATATCGTGTTAATATGATTTTAAAAAAATACGGCAAAAGTTGCTATCGTACTTATACAAGAGATACACCAAAGGTATAAAGG
>JAUNJJ010000036.1 GCA_030533325.1 Oscillospiraceae bacterium | reverse complement strand
ATACTTCCATGATATCATGATTTGAAATCTTTTAAAAGACACGGTCTATTTGACGATTACATTGATTTTAATACTTCTTAAAAATGCTGTTGCAGGTTATACACTATGATATGTCTGTAATTTTGCATAATGCCCTTTTCAGATATTTAAACATTCATATGAATTTTTCTCCGGATAAACGCAAAATATTGAAATGCACAAATCAATATGATATGATAAAGTTGTATTAAAAAATTTTTTTGTATGGATTGTATAAACAAATCTGTTACGATAAAGGAGAAAAAATTATGAATAAGTTTTTGAAGAAAACACTTGCAGCATTAACGGGACTTGCTGCTGCATTTACATCGGTGGCAGGGATTACTGAAAATCCGGTCAGGGTTGATTCGGCGGAGGCAAAAGTGCTGGCATTTCCGGGAGCTGTTGGAGGCGGAAAGTATGCTACAGGCGGACGCGGCGGTGAGGTTTATCATGTTACAAACCTTAATGACAGCGGACCGGGTTCATTTCGCGATGCTGTAAGCAAATCAGGACGAATAGTTGTTTTTGATGTAAGCGGTACTATCGAACTGGAGGGGAATATTATCTGCCAGAGTAATATTACTATAGCAGGTCAGACAGCTCCGGGCGGTTCAGGAATTACGCTGAAAAACTATAAAATGGGCATGGGCGGGGACAACATTATTTGCCGTTATATCAGCTCACGTCCGGGACCGTACAAGGCTACAAGCTCCGGAAATGATGCATGGGGCGGTGCGGCAGGTTCCAATTCCATTATAGATCACTGCTCTATGGGCTGGACTACTGATGAGCAATGGGGACTTTATTCAAATAATATGAACTATACTGTTCAGTATTCTGTAATCGGTCCGGCTGATTCATGGGGCGGTCACAAAAAGGGGCTTCACGGATTCGGACTGATGATGGGAAAGGGTAATCTTTCCTTTGACCATAATCTGATTATTCATAACGTATCAAGAAACTTTCGCGGAAAGGTTCAGGGCACATATACCGCAGACTTTACCAATAATATTATTTACGACTGGGGATATCAGACAGCATACGGTACGATAGGACACCTGAATTATGTCAATAATACCCTTAAAGCCGGAAATTCCACAACCGGCGGATATCACTGGATGAATGTCGACAGCAGCACTTCTCCTGAAAATTTTAAGGTTTACTGTGATGGTAACCGTCTTATAAACAAAGACGGATCATTCCACAGCATCACAAATGATAACTGGTCGGGAGTTTCAGTCAAGTCCAGCATAGGAATAACTAAGGATGATCTTTATTCTGCGACACCTTTCCAGACTATTATCAATGGCAATGATGTTTCCTCTGTAAATGATGTGGAATCTGCAGAAGCTTCATACGACCATGTTATCAGCTTTGCAGGAAACGGTATTTCTCCTGACAAACGTACTGCCATTGACCGTCAGTGCGCTGATGAAACCAAAAACGGTACTGGTTCATGCAGTGGTACTTCCGCTTATGACTCATCTCAGACAGACCTTGACAAATACAGTATTCAGTGCGGTGTTACATATGAATACCCGTCAGCCGTACTTAAAAAAACTATTACAGATACTGATAACGACGGTATGCCTGATGAATGGGAAATTGCAAGAGGACTTAATCCGAATGATGCTAAAGACGCAGGTGGCGATTACTGCGGACAGGGATATACAAATATAGAGTATTATATAAATGATCTGACTGTAGATTCATTCCCTGATGGTGTAGTTACACTCTCGCCTGAAACAACACAGACAGAACCGGTTTCGGCTTTTGAAACTATCGAAGCGGAAAATTTTGATGAGCAGAGCGGCGTAAAAACCGAAGATTGTTCCGAAGGCGGACAGAATATCGGCTACATTGAAAACGGTGACTATATAATGTTCCGAAACGTAGATTTTGAGGATGGCGCAAAAAGCTTTACCGCCCGCGTTGCAGGAGGACAGGAAGGCAGCACGATTGAGATCTGTATTGACAGTACGGACAGCACACCTGTTGCAAAATGCAGGATTCCGTCTACAGGCGGCTGGCAGAACTGGACTGACGTTTCGTGCAATACAGCAGCAGTTACCGGTAAGCATACTGTTTATCTGAAGTTTACAGGCGGCGAAGGATTCCTTTTTAACATCAACAGTTTCGTGTTCGGACGTGAAGCGATTCCTGTCAGCGGCAAACTTATCAGTAATCTCACAGTAAACGATACTGAAAATGGTTTTGACTGGCTGATCGGAGAAAACTTTACAAGCGGTTCACTTATCTATGGTGACAGAGATTTTACTGTTGCTGATTTTCCGGCTGAACTTGAGGGAGCAGAACATATAAAGACTGCCTGCGATTCAAAAGCCTATACAGATATACTCGGAACATTTACAGCAGGTGCAGATATTGACGTTTATACTGCGATGGACACAAGAGTAACTGCAATCCCTGCATGGCTTGGCGAATGGGAAAAAACAGGACAGTCAGTTATAAGTTCAAACGACGTTACATTCGATTTGTATAAAATGACTGTAAAAAAAGGTGATGTAGTAACTTTGGGAAGTAACGGACAGTCTTCATACTGTGTTAATTACTTTGTACTTGCAGCAAGTGAAAAGGAAACAGTCACAGGAGATGTAAATACGGACGGTGTATTCAATGCCGGTGATGCAGTAATGCTGCAGAAATGGCTGCTGGGCATATCGGATACTGAACCCGGCAGCTGGCAGGCAGGTGATTTAAACTCTGATGGAATTATAAATATCTGCGATTTATGTCTCATTAAGAATATGCTGATTGAGTTATAAAAGGGGGAGAATGTTGTGAAATTATTTAAAAAAATAATAAGTATATCTGTAAGTGCATTGATGTGTATATCTGTTGTACCTATTAATGGTATTGTATCAGATGATACACAGCTGATTGTAAAAGCAGCGGATTTCAGCTACCCGGTACAGAAATTTCGCATCGCGGTCAATGATACTAACCGCAATTTGAATATATACAGCAGTGAAGAAGGATCATATCTGAATTCATGGACACTGAGCGGTACAGATAATGAAAAATGGTATCTGAATTACATAAGCGAAGGCGTATATGAGATTGTCAGCTCAGAAACAGGGTATTTAATCACTAATGAGAACGGTCTTGCTGTTATGAAAAAGGATACCGACGGTGAAAATCAGCGCTGGAAAATAGAGGCTGTTGAGCAGGATTTTGACGGATTTGATCTTTACTATAAGATTGTCAGTAACGCAGATTCCAGTGTGGGGTTAACACTTGATACCAGCAGTAACTCTGTTTCTGTTGATAAATATACGGGCGATGAATTTCAGAAATTCCGTCTTGATCTTGATGGTCTGGAAGGTTTTGCAGCCGCAAGTCTTGTGAATGGTAAAATGAAAGCCGGAACGATTGGCGGACTTCTTGGTGATACAGTCTATGTTGATACAGTCAGTGAGTTTATTTCAGCTCTTGACAGTAAAGAAGCGAAAACCGTTGTTGTTACTTCTGATCTCGACCTTATTAATCAGAGCAAGGAAAAACAGCGTATCCGTGATAACAAAACCATCATCGGTGCATATTCAGACGTCACAGTTTATGACAGTCAGCTTCGCAATGATGACTTCTGGGGTGAGGACGACCGTCCAAGTAACAATATCGTTATCCGCAATCTTAATCTGACTGCAAGAACACTTAACAGCACAGGTTCAGGAGTCATTCTTCTGCAGTTTTACGGTGTACGTAATCTCTGGATTGACCACAACAGCTTCAGTGCCACTTTTGATCAGAACAGAGATGCTGAAGTAGGAAAATTTATCTGGATAAATACGCCTGCAGCAAACTGGTCCGACGGTAAGTATAACTCCTATAATCCTGATTATATCACAGTTTCATATAATACACTGAAAAACCGCTACTGGACATTTGCGTTTGGTTCTCAGAATAAAGACACTTCCAGACTGCACACATCAGTTATGTTCAACAAATTTGAGCAGTGCTCAAGAAGATGTCCGCAGTATTCAAACGGATTCGACCACAATTACAATAATTATCATACAGTTACCGGAAACAGCAATCCTAATAAGTCGTCACAGGTCATCGGAGGTGAAGGCTCAAGAGTTGTTAATGAAAACTGTCGTTTTGAGGGATATAAGGGCAGTGAACTTGATCCGGACAGAAACTCCGCTATTTCATTTACAGAAAGCGGCTCATATACAGCTGATTCTCCTGCCGGTTCCGTGTCAGCTATAAGCTTTAAAAATCACAATACCTCTCCTTTCACTCCGGGGGATTGTTACGGATATTCACTTATTGAAGCGTACAATACAAACAACATGGATATCAAGGCGTTTTGCAATGCTTATTCCGGATGCTTCAAATCTGCTGATAAATTAAAATATATCACCGACAGCGACATGAGCTGTTGGATAAAAAAACAGTATAACTGTCCTTTCAGAAACATTGAAGTCGGCAGCGAGCCAATAGTAACATTAAAAAAAGCTACTGAAATGAATACAGATAATGTTTATACCATTTCCAATGCAGGAAGCGGTCTGTATTTTGATGGCACTGTTCAGAAAAGTGAAGAAACAAAATTTGTGCTTGAAGAATCTGCAGACGGATACTACAGAATTTACACGGAAGACAAAACAGGCTGCCTTTCTGTAAAGGACGGTATGACCGATAACGCCACTTCTCTCATACTCGGTAAATTTGCAGATTCTGAATCAGAGCTTTTCAAATTTGTACGCAATGATGACGGCTCATTTACAATTGCCACAAAGATAACATGTGATGCGTCCTGCCTTGGCGTTGTAGCCGGCTCAAAAGATAATGATGCAATGATTGTTCAATGGGAATGTGACGATACAGATTCCCAGAAATGGACAGTTGCTGCTGAAGGCAGACTTTTCAGACATCTTGTTGTTAAAGATTATGTGAATGCAAAAAACTGGAGTATCAACAGCAAGCTGGAAACCGGCGATTTACTGTACAACGACAGAACCGGTGAAAAAGAAGTAACCTATTCAGAAATTCCTGATTTTCTTATCGGTTCTGAAGCAATCACACCAGCCTGCGACTCGAAGAATTCTGCATCAGATCTGGCTTATTTTACAGCAGGTGCAGATATGACAGTATATGCTGCAGTTGATGACAGAGTTGAAACAATCCCGGCATGGCTGAATGAATGGGTGAATACCGGCATTTCATTTGCAAATAGTAAGAATACGACATTTACTCTCTACAGCCTTGATGTAACATCAGGGGATACTGTTACACTTGGTACAAACGGTCAGTCAGGTGGATGTGTAAATTATACTGTATTTGCAGTTGAAGCAACTGATGAAACCATTCCCGGAGATGTAAATACGGACGGTGTATTCAATGCCGGTGATGCAGTAATGTTGCAGAAATGGCTGCTGGGCATATCGGATACTGAACTCGGCAGCTGGCATGCAGGTGATTTAAATTCTGATGGAATTATAAATATCTGCGATTTATGTCTCATTAAGAATATGCTTCTTAAATAAAAACTTTTGTGAACAGTAACTGAGAAAGGAGCAATGATACAGGCAGATGCTGTGCAGATAATATCTGGGCCGGAAATCCTGGTGCAGAATTATTGGGAAATAAGGAATTTGACGGCTCTACACCTGTTAGATGCTGTTTTCAGATATTTAAGCATAAAAAAACAGGCATAAGAAAAGCATCTGTCGTTTTTGACAGGTGCTTAATTTTATTCACATATCTTTTCCCCTGGCTGAACAGTAACGATGTATCTCCTGCTATCAGAGGATGCATCGATGTATATTTTTATAGTTGACAAATATGTGCAATATAGGATATAATATTATATTGGTTAGTTTATTTTATCAGACAGGATGGTATATACAATACTATGAAAGTTGTTATTATCGGAAGCGGTAAGATAGGAAGCAATATATCAAACGCCCTTTCGAAAGAAGGCCATGATGTTACAGTTATAGATGTAAAGAAAACTGCTCTTGACAAAATTCAGGATATTCAGGATATCATGTGCATTGAAGGAAACGGTGCTGACGTAGAAGTACTGAAGGAAGCTGACGTTGACAAATCTGCTCTCTTCATTGCTACCACACCTCATGATGAACTTAATCTTCTCTGCTGTCTGCTTGCCAGAAAGCTTGGTTCAGGACGAACGATGTCACGAGTCAGAAATCCTATGTATTTTTCACAGATTGATATACTTAAGGAAGATGTCGGGCTCTCAATGGTTATAAACCCTGAGCTGATTGCCTCGGATGAAATTATGCGAATACTCGTATTTCCGTCCGCTGCAAAGATTGAGGTTTTCTCACGCGGGCGCATGGAACTTGTTGAACACAAACTCAGTGAAAGATCTGAACTTGACGGAATGACACTTGCTGAGATTTACCGCAGACACAAGATAAAGTATCTTATCTGTGCTGTCGAAAGAGACTCCCGTATATTTATTCCGGGCGGTGACTTCATTCTGCACAGCGGTGATATTATTAATGTTGCGGCTTCTCACCGTAATCTTGAGGGATTTTTCAAGGCTATCGGCTCCATGCGAACCAAAATAAAAACAGTTATGATTGTCGGTGGAGGTAAAATATGCAGTTATCTTATCAGGCAGCTGCTTGCAGCACGTATGAACGTTAAGGTAATTGAGATAGATCATGACAAATGTGTTGAACTTGCCGTTGCATTTCCTAAGGCTAATATTATCAATGCTGACGGAACTGATCAGGAGGTACTGATTGAGCAGGGAATAAAGCATGTTGATGCGTTTATCTCCATGACAGGTATTGATGAAGAAAATATTGTAATGTCAATGTTTGCTGTAAAAAATTCCAATGCAAAGGTTATTACAAAAATAAACCGTGAAAGCTACCGCGAGATTGCTGCACAGATGGGGCTGGACTGTGTTATTACCCCTAAGCTTCTTACTGAGTCACTTGTTCTCAGCTATGTAAGATCAATGAGAAATGCGGCCGGAAGCAATATCGAAGCTCTTTATCACCTTGTAAACAATAATGTTGAGGCTATCGAATTTAAAATAAAGAGACATATTGCCGGAATTGTTGATGTACCGCTGCGGAATATTCCGCTTAAGAAAAATATTCTTATCGGAGGAATTATAAGAAAGAGGACTGTAATTATTCCGAACGGTGATGATGTTATCAGAGCGGGTGATTCTGTTATCATAATCTCAAGGGACTATCACTTTTCTGATATCACTGATATTCTCGAGGAATGAGGTGAGGATTAAATGAATAAACATCTTATTGCTCATTATCTCTGCCGTATAACTGCAGCCGGTTCGCTTCTTTTTCTTGTTCCTGTGATCATTTGTGTTATATACGGTGAATGGGAAGACGCAAAGATATTTCTTATAGTTGCTGCCGGAACTGCTCTTTTATCTGCACCTGCGGCTTTGAAAAAACCAAAGGACAATGATGTTTTTGCAAGGGAAGGACTTATGGTTGTTGCTCTGCTGTGGGTTCTCTATCCGGTTGCCGGGGCAATGCCGTTTTATCTTTCGGGGCAGATACCGTCATTTGTCGACGCGGTTTTTGAAAGTGTCTCCGGATTCACAACGACAGGGTCAACTATTCTTACAGATATAGAGTCACTTTCACACGGAATGCTGTTCTGGAGAAGCTTTACTCACTGGGTAGGAGGAATGGGAGTTCTTGTTCTTGCTATAGCGGTTCTTCCCGGAAACAAGGCTGCTATGCATTTTATGAGAGCTGAATGTGCAGGACCGCAGGTCGGCAAAATAGTTCCTAAGGGAAAAAATTCAGCACGGTATCTTTACATCATTTATTCTGTTCTTACACTTGTGTTCTTTTTTCTTCTGATGTTAGGCGGAATGCCCTGGTTTGACAGTATATGTCATGCTATGGGAACTGCCGGAACAGGTGGATTCGGAGTTAAGAATGCCGGTATAGCATACTACAACTCACCGTATATCGAATATGTACTGACTATAGGTATGGCGATGTTTGGTGTAAATTTCAGTATATATTATCTTATTCTTGCAGGGCATATGAAAAATGCTCTGAAAAATGCTGAGCTGAGAATGTACATTATAATTATGGCTGCTGCAACACTGCTTATTGCTGTGGGGAACAGAAATATTTACAGTAATCTGGAGGAAAACTTCAGATATGCAGTATTTCAGGTTTCGTCAATAATGACGTCAACCGGTTTTGCCACTGCAGACTATTCACAGTGGCCTGAATTTTCACAGACCGTCCTTCTGATACTTATGTTTATCGGTGCATGTGCCGGTTCAACAGGCGGCGGACTTAAGGTTCAGCGAATAATAATCATGTTCAGAAGCGTAAAAAAATTCGTAAGACAGACGCTTAGTCCAAAATGTGTTTACGTTCTTAAGGGTGAAGACAAGAGTATGGACACTTCAACAGTTCACGGAGTACAAACCTATTTTATTCTGTATATCGGACTCATGCTTCTCTCGCTTCTTCTTATCTCTGTTGACAATGCTGATTTCGCAACTTCATTTTCATCAGTTGTCACCTGTATAAATAATATCGGACCTGGTCTTAACAGGGTAGGACCGGTGGAAAATTTCTCGTTTTACTCAGATTTTGCAAAGATAGTTCTTTCAGTTGATATGCTTTTCGGACGACTTGAATGTCTTCCGGTTATTATAATGCTTTCTCCTTCTGTATGGAGAAACAAATTCTGATAAAAATAAGGAGTCAAAATGAAATATTCAAAAAGAATAATATGTCTTGTTACAGCAATTCTTATGTCGGTATCATTTGCTTCATGCAGTGAAAAGGAGCCGGACAATGAAGTATCTGAAATTGTATCGGAAAATACCGGTGAAATCCAGAAAGAAGATCCTGTAAATGTTGTTGAATACAAGCTTACAGATTATTACTACGAATCAGAACTTCCGTTTTCAGGAGGAACTGAAGGCACAGTTAATGAGGCTGTTTTCGGAGGAAATCATCTTTACTATATAACAGATGACATAGTTTACAGCAGCGGAACCGGATACAGAATGCGTGATATCGATGCCTTTACGCTTAAGAAAAGTGATTATTACGGTGCACCTTCCGGATACACTCTTCCTGAGGAAATTACTGAATATACTGACAGTGTAACAGGTGAAACTATCAGCACTGACATAATAGAGGCTGCTGACAGAGTTTGCAGCGTATCAGACGGAGTGGCATTATATATTAACGAAGAAGGTGCATTCCAGTATGATATGAAGACGAAAAAGTCAAAGAAAATCTGCGGAGCGGAAGAATCGGAACTCCCTATAGCCGGCATATACAGTTACGGAACAAAATTTACAATTGTCTACGAGGAACCGCCGCAGGTTATGAAGCGTTTCTACTCGGCTGACGCTGACGGAAAAGTTAATGAAGAAGCAAAGATGACTTTCGGTGACAAGTCCGTTCTTGCAAACACATTTGTAAGCAGAGACGGAGATCTTTACTTTACCAAGATAGAGAGCGGAACAGAAGTTACAACGGTAAAGTGGAAAAAAACTGAAGTACCTGTTTCCAGGGCAGAGATTTATAAAATGAGTACAGACGGAAATCTTACACGTATCGTAAAGATGGAAAAGGATTATTTTCAGTGTGAAATACGTGCTCTTGTTGTTTCCGATGATGATGAGATTTTCTGCGTCAGAAACAATATAAACGGTGAAACAGTTGTTCATCGATACAATCAGGGAGGAACACTGGTTTCAGAAGATGTAATTTCAGATATAACTGTAATTGATGAATTTTTCTGTTCCGGAAGTGAACTCTGGGTTTTATACACAGGTGATGAAGGGAAAAAATACTTTGCTCCTCTGGAAAGCGGAAGCATAGTAACTGACAAAAAAATGACAGTTCCTGTACGTGAAGGTACAGTATTTCCGGGAAATGAAATCTATGATATCTATATCACAGATTCATTTACCATGTATGGCTGTAAAATGTCAGAAAGAAAAATTGAACCTGTAATGGACTGGACAGATTCAGATACATCATTCAGTCAGTGTCGGTGCATAGGTGTCAGCAGCTCAGGGGATATATACAGTTTAAACTTTGATTCTGAAGAAACCGGTTCATCCTTCAGAATTGTACGTCTGGAAAAAGCTGATGAAGCTCGTCTTGCGGAGATAAACAGTAAAAAGATTATTACTGTTGCCGGTGAAATAGGCAGTGAATTTTCGGATACTGAAAACGGGGATATTTTCTCTGAAAAAATAAGAGAATTCAATAAAAACAGTGATGAATACTATATTCATGCCGTAAACTATTCAAAGTATTCCAGAACTGATGAAAAGGAAGGTTTTATCAGCGGAATGGATCAGCTTCATACTGATATGGCCGAAAACAACTATTCACCTGATGTAATTGTTTACTGTTCAGATGCAGCCGATATTCAGCAGTTTGTAAATGAAGACAGATTTATGGATTTTAAGGAACTTATGGACGGAGATCCGGATATAAGCATTGATGATTTTCCGGAAAATATTTCCAATATCTGTACTCAGAACGGAGTTATGTACAAACTGTTCCCGTATTACAGAGGCTGGACATTTGCACAGGATGTTTCATATGCAGACAAGGACAGTTTATGGGCATTCAGAGACTATTATTCAGCAGTATCACCGGATGATGAAAAATATTATTATGATACATACAATATGCAGGCTTTTGAGGATATGCTCTCATCATTTATTTCTACTCATGTTGACTTTGAAAACAGAACATGCGACTTTGACAATGTTGCCTTCAGAACACTTCTGAAGTGGGCAGGATCGTTTATGGGTTCTGAAGAATATTTTGAAAACGGATATGACCTGAATACTGCAGAGTACCCTGTTCTCAGACGTGTATATCTTTCAAATCCGGCAGGACTTGAGGTCGTTCAGGCAGAAGCTGATGATGAACAGTATATCAGAGGTATACCTTCAGATAACGGAATCGGAATGCAGATTGAACCAGGACTGAGTTTTTCAGTTCTTAAAACAACCGGTGCAAAGGAAGGCGTGTGGCAGTTTATCCGACAGTTTTTCACTGATGAATTTTACGGATGTACAGATGAAACTGAAAACGATACTGAACGTATGACAAGCATAATATCTTCCCGTTTTCTTCCGGCAAGAAAATCAGTTATGGAAAAGCGGATAGAGGACAGTGTTTCCCTTAAGTATGAGCATATACTTTACGGAGAGGATTATACGCCTGTATATAATCTTTACGGCAGCCAGTATTCCATCGATGAAGTTACAGAAAAGACAGCTGAAAAATTCCGCAAAGCTGTGTATTCACCAGTATGTGCTGATATGAAAGGAACAAGACTCTGGGATATTATCACAAATGAAGCAAACAGATATTTCTCAGAAGAATCAACCCCTGAAAAAACAGCTTCAGCAGTACAGCAGAGAGTAACAGATTATCTGAATAAATTAGGATAACATCATTTCCCCTGAATGTTTCAGGGGAAATTTTCTTGAATTTTTATTGGAAAATATCTAAAATGTATTGAAAAACTGTCTGTTATTTAGTATAATTTATGTATACTGTTTTATACGAGGGAGTAAAAATGGAAAAAATACTTGACTGGAAAAAATACACTGAAAAAGCAGTTCAGACGGTTTCAGAGGGAATCGTTATGCTTATAAATAAAAATAATGCACTCCCGCTTGATATGAAAGAAGAGATTGCAGTTTTTGGAAGGATTCAGCTGCATTACTATAAGAGCGGAACCGGTTCCGGAGGTATGGTGAATGTATCCGGAGTAACAGGGATTGTTGACGGACTGCGTGAGAGCGGTGTCAGGATAAACGAGGAACTTTACTCTGCATATGAAAAGTGGGATGAAAAAAATCCTTTTGATCCCGGTGAAGGCTGGGGAACTGAACCATGGTCTCAGGAAGAAATGCCGCTTGAAGATGAACTTGTAAAGAAAACTGCATTACAGTGCAGAACAGCAGTTGTTATTATCGGAAGAACTGCAGGTGAGGAACAGGACAACAGGGCAGAAAATGGCGCATTCTTTCTCAGTGATACCGAGAGGGACATGATAGTCAAAGTCAGAAATAGTTTTGAAAAGATGATTGTTCTTCTCAATACAGGTGGTATAATAAATACATGCTTTATTGAGGAAAACAATCCTGATGCTCTTCTTTATGTATGGCAGGGAGGAATGACAGGAGGAACGGGAACTGCAGCAGTTCTTACAGGAAAGACAAGTCCTTCAGGCAGGCTTCCGGATACAATCGCGGACAGAATAGAGGATTATCCGTCAGCAGATTATTTCGGAGACAGAGAGAGAAACTTCTACGCAGAGGATATTTACGTCGGATACCGGTATTTTGAAACATTTGCCAGAGACAAGGTTCGTTATCCTTTCGGTTTTGGTCTTTCATATACAGAATTTGAAGTGCGTCTTTTAAAAAATTTTACAGAACCGTACAGGGATTATTCAGATTATACACAGGTGTTTGAGATAAGTGTTAAAAATACCGGAAATTTCAGCGGTAAGGAAACAGTTCAGATTTACTGCGAACAGCCACAGGGAAAACTCGGAAAGCCGGCAAGAATCCTCTGCGGGTTTAAGAAAACAGGAGAACTCAGACCAGGTGAAGAGGAAATCATTTCTGTAAGAGTTCCTTTTTCTGAACTTGCATCATATGATGATTCCGGAGTAACAGGACATAAAAACTGTTTTATTCTTGAAGAAGGAGAATACAGATTCTATATCGGAACTGATGTACGAAATGCTGAACTTAAGTTGAGCATTGAATTACCTGAAAAGGAGCCGGTTGTGATTAAGCAGCTTAGTCAGTGCCTTGCACCGGTTCTGCCGTTTAAGAGAATGAAACCGGTTATGGAAAGTGACGGGACTTACAGCATATCATTTGAAGATGTTCCTCTTCTTGAAACTGATGAAAATCAGAGACGACTTGACAATATGCCGGCGGAGATACAGTATACAGGCGACTGCGGAATAAAGCTTTCAGATGTGCTTAACGGAAAATATACCATGGACGAATTTATCGCACAGCTTTCTGACGAAGACCTTGCCTGTATCATAAGAGGTGAGGGTATGGGAAGTCCGAAGGTAACTGCCGGAACAGCCTCGGCATTCGGAGGAGTATCAGAAAGTCTGAAAAACTTTGGCATACCATGCGGTTGCTGTGCTGACGGACCTTCAGGTATGAGACTTGACTGCGGGATCAATGCATTCAGTCTTCCTTCCGGTACTATGATAGCTTCAACGTTTAATCCGGAGCTTATAACGGAACTTTTCGAAATGACAGGTGCTGAGATGGCTGAAAATCAGGTTGACTGTCTTCTCGGTCCGGGTATGAATATTCACAGGCATCCTCTTAACGGACGAAACTTCGAATATTTTTCAGAGGACCCGTTCCTTACCGGAACGATGGCATGTGCGGAACTAAAAGGTCTTCACCGGAGCGGTTCAGAAGGGACGGTAAAGCATTTCTGCGGAAACAATCAGGAAACAGGCAGGCTTGTCATTGATTCAGTGATATCGGAAAGAGCACTTCGCGAGGTTTATCTCAAAGGTTTTGAGATGGCTGTAAAGAAGGCTGATGCAAAATCAGTTATGACAACCTACGGTGCACTTAACGGTCTCTGGACAGCAGGAAATTATGATCTCAATACTTCGGTTCTCCGTAAAGAATGGGGATTTAAGGGTATGGTTATGACTGACTGGTGGGCTGATATCAGTGAACGAGGTCAGAAGCAGCGTAAAAATAATTTTGCTGCAATGACAAGGGCGCAGAATGACGTGTACATGGTCTGCTCAGACAGCGAAAATCATGATGACAATACAATAGCATCACTTGAGAACGGTACACTTAACCGTTCAGAACTCCAGAGAAATGCAGCAAATATCTGCAGATTTCTTATGAATTCAAACGCTATGAAGCGTATGATGAACACATATGAAAAAACAGAAATCATAAACCGTCCTGAAGAGGACAGGGGAAATGACAGACCTGTTATTTTCTATGAACTTGAAAGGGAAGTAACGATTCCGCTTGATACGGCAGATACAAACAAAGGAAAGATTTTCTGTTTCGAACTGACAATAAAAATCCCCGGACTTTACGAAGCAACTGTAAATGCTTCATCGGACAGAAGTGAAACTGCACAGATACCTGTGACATATTTTAATAACGGTACTGTATGTGCTGCATTCACTTTTAACGGAACTGACGGTAAAACTGTATCACTTTCCAAAGATGTATGGATGCACTCACGTTTTAATACGATAAGACTTTATTTTGCACAGAGTGGTCTGAAAATGGAAAGTATAACTTACAGGCTGAAGAAACCTTTTGAATAAAACGAGGAATATCATGAAGATAACAATTAATACTAACGAAGAAGTTGTTAAAACCGTAAAGGAAGGCCTTGCAAGGACAGGAGGATACTGCCCCTGCAGACTCGAAAGAAAAGAAGAATACAAGTGCATGTGCGAAGAATTTAAAGCACAGATTGCAGATCCTGATTTTGAAGGATACTGCCACTGTATGCTTTACTATAAATCAAAATAAAAACGGAGGAAGAGAAAATGTCAGAAGTAAATATTACGTACGACAATTTTGAAGAGGAGGTTGTAAAGTCAGAACTACCGGTTCTGCTTGATTTCTGGGCAGAATGGTGCGGCCCGTGCAGAATGCTTTCACCGGTTGTTGCTGAAGTTGCAGCTGATTATGAGGGAAGACTTAAGGTAGGCAAGGTCAATGTTGACGAATATCCTGAGATTGCAGATTCATACGGTGTATCAAGCATTCCTATGCTTGTTGTTATGAAAGCCGGACAGACCGTTTCAGCATGTGTTGGCTACAAGGAAAAAGCTCAGATTGAGAAACTGTTCGAAGAATATATTTAAGTTTATAGGAAATGGATTTTATAGGAGTATGTGTAATGAAATTTGTAAAAAGAATACTGTCATTTGTGACAGCAGCGGGGATGCTCAGTACTGCTGCAGTATGTTTTTCATTCGACAGGAATGATGTAAATGCAGCATCTGTAGTATCACTTTCACCCAATAACAGGTATGATATCAACAACGGAATTTTCGAAGGCTGGGGAACTTCACTCTGCTGGTGGGCTAACCGTCTGGGATATTCCGATGTGCTCGCTGAAAAATCAGCAGAACTTTTCTTCGGTGATTCAGGGCTGAGAATGAACATCGCCAGATTCAATATCGGAGGCGGCGATGATCCTTCACATGATCACATCACAAGAACTGATTCAAATATGCCCGGGTATTCAAAATTTGAAAACGGACAGGTTGTGTATGACTGGAATGCAGACTTTAATCAGAGAAATGTTCTTATGAAGTCAATTGCAGCAACGGGCGGTGACCTCATTGTTGAGATGTTTTCAAATTCTCCTCCGTACTACATGACTGAGAGTGGATGCTCAAGCGGAAACAGGGATGCCGGAAAAAACAATCTGAAAAATGAATGGTATGCCGGATTTGCCGATTACATGGCTGAAGTCTGTGCACATTATCAGAATGAATGGGGAGTAAAGATTCAGAGTGTTGAACCTTTCAATGAACCGTATACAAATTTCTGGGGTGCATACAGTCCAAAGCAGGAAGGTTGCCATTTTGATATTGGTGAATGTGAATCAAGAATGATAATGGAAATGAACCGTGCGATGAATGAAAAAAATATGGGTGATACAATGATTGTTGCATCGGATGAAACTGCAATAGACACCCAGATTGATGCATTCAAGGCTCTGTCAGATGAAGCAAAGAATGTGGTACAAAGAATAGATACCCATACATACGGAGGCAGTAAACGTACAGAACTTAAAAATCTTGCTCTTCAGAACGGAAAAAATCTCTGGATGAGTGAGGTTGACGGTGGCGCGACCTCGGGTCAGAACGCAGGAGAAATGGGTGCGGCTCTCTGGCTTTCAAACAGAATAAAAGATGACTGCAACGGACTGAACTGTTCGGCATGGATTCTCTGGCAGGCTATAGACAAGCATATTTCTAAGGACGGATACAACGGAAAGCAGGACAGTGGTATGCCGGATATTACAGGTGGTTTCTGGGGACTTGCAGTTGCTGACCACGACAAACAGGATATTATCCTTACAAAGAAATACTATGCTTTCGGACAGTATTCAAGATACATTCGTCCGGGATATACAATGCTCAAGACTTCAGATTCAACAGTTGCAGCATATGACAAGGAAGGAAATAAACTTGTTATAGTTGCCACAAATGACGGAAGCAGCCCAAAAACGCTTAACTTTGATCTTTCAGAATTCAGTGAAACAGGCGATTCTGTTCAGGTAATCAGAACAAGCGGAAGCATGGCGAACGGTGAGAGCTGGAAAGAACTTGATGATATTCCGACAAACGAAACCGGATTTACTGCAGAGCTCAAGGCTCAGTCGATTACAACATACATTGTTGATGGAGTTAAGGCTGTTGATTTTTCTGCTGAAAACCGGATAAGCATCTCGGCTTCACAGGTAAGCGGAAGCAATCCGTGGAGAAACTCTCCTGATGTACCTCAGAACGTATTTGACGGGAACCTTTCAACATATTTTGACGGCGTAGGAAACGGCTGGGTACAGGCTGATCTTGGGGATGTATATGATATCACAGCAATCGGTTATTCACCTCGTTCAGGCTATGAATACAGATGTCCGGAGGGACGTTTCTATTCTTCTGCTGATGGTGTGACCTGGAATGAGATGTACCGGATAGCATCGAAGCCTTCATTCGGAATGCATTATCTTACAAAACTTCAGAATACGGAAGGTGTCAGGTATATTAAATATCAGGTTCCCGAAGGTACTCCGGACGGCAGCGTGAACAAGGATAATGTATACTGCTGTAATATTGCAGAGATAGAAGTATACGGCAGCCTTTCCGGACCGGTGATTGTTGATGGAGATATCAACGGTGATGGTGTTGTAAATACTGCTGACTTTGGTTCGCTTGTAAATTATCTGCTCGGAAAAGAAACAGAAATAAACATGGAAAGTTCTGATATTAACAAGGATCAAATGATTAATATTATCGATCTTGTTCTTCTCAGATCTGAAATTGCTTCATAAATAAAAAAATTCTCACAGGTTTGTTTGAACAAAAACTGTGAGAATTTTTTATTATACGTAACCTAAAATAGATGAAACAAGAATTATAACCATACATACCGGAACGATATACTTAATTATAACATTGTACATCTTCTTTGACTTAAACTTTCCCGAGACTTCAACTTCATCTGAAATATATTTCGGTTTTACAACAAAGCCTATAAGAACCGCAGTAAGCAGAGCAACTATCGGCATCATGATGTTGTTGCTGATAAAATCGAAGAAGTCGAGAATCTGCATTTTGAAGATTGTAAAGTCGGCGAGCACACCGTATCCGAGAGATGAAGGTATCGCAATTAAAAATGAAAACAGCATAACGGCTAAACAGATAACCGGTCTTTTGATCTTGAATCTGTCAGCTATAATTGAAACAATTGTCTCCATAAGTGAGATTGCTGAGGTAAGTGCAGCGAAGAGAACGAGAATAAAGAAGACAAGACCGAATATATGTCCACCGTTCATTGAGACAAATACATTCGGAAGAGTAACGAACATAAGTGTCGGTCCCTTCTGAAGTGCTTCAGGATCACCGCCTGAAAAAGCGAATACTGCAGGGATAATCATCATTCCTGAAAGAAAAGCGATACTTGTGTCA
The DNA here is from genome assembly GCA_030533325.1 of Oscillospiraceae bacterium. GTDB lineage: Bacteria > Bacillota > Clostridia > Oscillospirales > Ruminococcaceae > HUN007. The sequence goes on along the minus strand of JAUNJJ010000036.1, from coordinate 12,213 downwards.
AAGATTTCAATATTACGAACTGATTTTTCAAGGTCATCATTTTTCTGCATGTAGGAACCGTAAGTTACCATGATACCCATAGCAAGCGACATTGAATAGAAGAGCTGACCCATGGCTGCAATAACTGTCTTGATTGAGAAGAGACTGAAGTTTGGTTTTACGTAGTACACAAGGCCTTCCACAGCTCCGTCAAGTAGAAGGCTGTATGCCGCAGTCCCTATTGACATGCATATGAGTACAGGCATGAGAAATTTGCTTACTTTTTCAATACCCTTCTCAACACCGAGCAGAACAACAAGAGCTGTAATGAAAAGGAAAACTGCGAGGCAGATAATCGGTTCTGCTGTGCTGCCTATAAAGTTTCCGAAATATTCCGGTGAAGTAGCCTCGTGTTCCTGACCGGTTATATAAACGGTCAGAAATTTTACTACCCATCCGCCTATTACACAGTAGTACGGAAAAATGATAATCGGTACAAGTGCTGCAAGATATCCCAAAAATGAAAATCTTCCGTCGATGAGCTTGTATGCGTCAATTACGCTTTTTCCGGTTTTTCGTCCTATTGAAATTTCAGTTACCATAAGTGCAAATCCGAAGGTTACTGCAAGTATCAGATAGACAAGAAGAAATATTCCTCCGCCGTATTTGGCAGCAAGATACGGAAACCTCCATATATTTCCGAGTCCTACGGCTGACCCGGCAGCCGCTAAAACAAATCCGATACGGCTGGAAAAACTGCTTTTTTTCTCCATTGGTATTACCTCTTTCTAAAATTTTTCATTTGTATTAAAATTATAGCATAAGAGCTGAGTAAGTGCAAGTAGAATTATTTATCTGATACTTGACAAAATATGCTGTAACAACTTATAATTGAATTATAAAAAAATGACGGGGGAGCGGGATTATGAAAAAAACTCTGAAAAAGCTTCGAAAGTATATTCTGATTGTAACTGTAATTCTCATCTGCAGTTTTGTTCATCACTGGTATCCGGATATGTTTTCTGTTTTTGTTTTTCCGATTGCACTGACTGTACTTTATGAGGAGATATCTTTTACGCGAATCACAACGTTTCTCTGTATGCTCGGAATGACACCTGGAGTTCTGGATAAGCTTTATGAACAGGGAAATAATCCCGGAGCCCTGGCAGGGGCGGGAATGTCATATTGTTTTATCCTTGTATTCGGCATACTCAGCATTATCACGGCTTCTGTGCTTATCAGAAGAAAAAAATCACTTACAGAGCTAACTGAACTGGCTGAAAATGCAAGCCGTGCCAAGAGTGACTTTCTTGCAAATATGAGCCATGAGATACGTACACCGATGAATGCTATTGTCGGAATGTGCGAGCTTGTTCTCAGAGATCCTGATATAAGTGAGAATGTCCGGGAAAACTGTTTCGGAATTCAGAGCTCGGGAAGAAATCTTCTCTATATAGTTAATGATGTACTTGATTTTTCCAAGATAGAATCCGGAAAGATGGAAATAATCGAATCTGAATTCAATATTGCTTCAATTCTTAATGATGTAATCAATATGACTGTTACACGAAAAGGTGAAAAAGATATTGAGATTATTGTTCTTGCTGATCCTGACATTCCGGCTGGTCTTCTTGGTGATGAACTGAGAATCAGACAGATTATGATTAATCTCATGACAAATGCTGTAAAGTACACAAATGAAGGTGCTGTTACACTCAGAGTTTCAAAAACGACTCATCAGTACGGAATAAACCTTAAATTTTCCGTTGAAGATACCGGTATAGGTATAACAAAGGAAAGCCTTGAAAAACTTTTTACCAGTTTCCAGCAGGTTGATACGAGGAAGAACAGATCAGTTGAGGGTACAGGTCTTGGTCTTGCTATTTCCAAAAGACTCGTCACAAAAATGGGCGGATTTATAAATGTAAAAAGTACATACGGTATCGGTTCAGTTTTCAGTGTTGTTATACCGCTTAAGGTTTCTGATGAAAAACCGTTTATTAAAGTCAGAGATGCTGAAAACATATCAGCCATTGCCTATACTGATATGAAAAAGTTTAAGGTTCCGGCTGTTTCACAAAAATACAGGGAGCTTATAGAAGATCTTTCAGATAAACTCAATATAAAGGTTAAGTATTCCGGGAATATAGATCAGGTTAAGGAATATATGAATTCCCGTAATAAAATAACACATATTTTTGTTGGAAAGGAAGAGTATCTTTCTGATAAGGAATATTTCAGCAGCATCAGCAGAGATGTGCAGGTTGTTGTCATTCAGGATATTGTTAATTCCATCCGTCCCGGAGATAATATAAAGTGCATTTACAAGCCGTTCTATACACTTTCCTTAGCTGCAGTTCTCAATAATGAAAGTATGTCAGTAAATATAAATGACAGAAGAAACTCACAGGTAACATTCTCAGCTCCGAAGGCGAGAATACTTATTGTGGATGATAACGAAGTCAACCTGAAAGTTGCGGTAGGTCTTATGAGACCGTATCATATGCAGTTTATTACAGCCGGAAATGCCCGTGATGCTATTTCACTTCTACGTTCAAAGGATATCGACCTTGTTCTTATGGATCATATGATGCCTGAAATGGACGGAGTTGAAGCTACAAAAATAATTCGTTCCATGGAGGATGATTACTATAAAAAGCTTCCGGTTATTGCTTTGACAGCCAATGCAGTAAACGGAGCCAGAAAAATGTTTATTGAATCCGGATTCAATGATTTTATTGCAAAACCGATTGAACTGAACACACTTGACAAATGCCTGAAAAGATGGCTTCCGCAGGAACTGCTTTGTCCTCCGGTACGCTCCGTACTCGCCGGCGGAAGAAGAAAAAGTGATCCGGCCGGAGGGAGAAGAGCAGGCGGCCGCATGATATCAGTTGCTAACGGTCTTAATTATACCGGCGGAAATGAAGAAGCATACTTTGATATTCTTGAAACTTTTATCAGAAAAATTCCTGAGAAGAGAGAGCGGATTGACAGGCTTGCTGCTGAAAAGGACTGGAAAAATTACACTATAGAAGTTCATGCTGTAAAGAGTTCTTCCCTTTCCGTCGGCTGCAATATTCTTTCGGAGGCTGCCAAAGAGCTTGAACAGGCAGGTAAGTCAGGAGATTATGAGCAGATTGAAAAGAACAATCATGTTCTGTCCTCTATGTTTTCAGATGTGTATGAAGAGGGAATGAATCTTCTTAAAGTTCATGGGGTTAGTACTGAAAATCCGGCGTCTGAAAAGGAAGAGATACTTCCGGAAATATCCGGGGAAGCACTGGAGGAAATATTCATTCAGGCTTCATCAGCGTGTGAGAACTTTGATTCAGATATGATAAATGAACTTTCTGAAAAAGCATCAGGTTATTCATATGGCGGGATAAATTTAAAATCAGGATTCAGTCAGATTAAGAAGCTTTCAGATGATTTTGAATATGACAAAGCACATGAAGTTCTGAATAATCTGAAAAAATCTATTTTATAAGGGGATTTTGGCATGAACAGGAGAAAAATAGCTGTAACAACTGACTGTACAAGTGATCTTTCTGACAGCCTTCTTGACAAATACGGCATAGGTATAATTTATTTTAGTGTAGTTACTGACAGCGGGTGTTTTCGTGACTGTGATGAGATAACCTCTATGAATGTTCTGGAGCTTATTGAAGCAGGCGGAAGTGCAAGATCTCTTGCACCGGATACAAATGAATGTATAAGATTTTTTACGGAAAAACTAAAGAATTGCGAAGAGCTTATACATATAACCATGAGTTCGGAGATAAGTTATTCGTACAGAAACTGCACGGAGGCACTTAAGATAATGGGAGATGATGCAAAAAGGATAAAACTGCTCGATTCCGGAACTTTGTCTACCGGAACAGGACATATTGCGATAAGAGCTTCCAAACTTGCTTCGGAGGGAAAAACATCTGATGAGATAATTGAAGATCTCAAAGCATACCGTAGCAGAGTTTCCACTTCGTTTCTCGTCAGAAACGCTGATTACCTGTTTGCAAACGGCAAGGTGAGCGAACATATTAAGAAAATATGCGATTTGTTCGGAATTCATCCGCTTCTTGAAATAAAAAACGGAAAAATACATCTCAAGCGGTTCTGGAGCGGCAACTACGAGAATGCGGAGATAAAATATATTACCTCGTCTGTGTCAAAAATTGAAAATATTGATCCGGAACGTGTTTTCATAACGCATGCCGGATGCACTGTCAGAGAAATTAATGCTGCGAAAAAAATTCTTGAAAAGAACGGAAAGTTTAAAAATATTTATGTGACAGAGGCTTCAGCAACTGTATCAAGCAACTGCGGTCCGAATACAATAGGAATAATATTTATCAGAAAATAACATCAGGAGGCAGATATAATGAAACATCTTTTGATAGTTGATGATAACAAGACAAATCTTACTGCTGCAAAAGCTGCACTTAATGATGTGTATAAAGTAACAGCTGTAACCTCAGGGGAGCAGGCTTTGAGATTTCTCTCTTCAAATGAACCCGATCTAATACTTCTTGACATAAATATGCCGGATATGGATGGATATGAAGTTCTTGATAATATCCGCCGTATAGAAAAATTTGCACACACACCGGTAGTGTTTCTTACTGCTGACAGCGACGCGCAGACGGAGAGCAGATGCCTTGAAGCCGGGGCAGTTGATTTTATCGCCAAGCCTTTTGTTCCTATCGTTATGCGTTCAAGAATCAGCAGAGTAATCGAACTTGAGGAACTCAGAAAGAATCTTGAAGTTGAGCTTGACGAGAAGATTCGTGAAGTCAGTGATATGAAAAGCAGAACCAGCCGGGATACTTTAACAGGTCTGTGGAACAGAGCGTACACTGAGGAAACTGTAAATACTCTTCTTGGAGAGGGCGTAAATGGTGCGGTGTTTATGATTGATATGGATAATTTCAAGCAGATAAATGACCGGTACGGACATATCGCAGGTGACAACACTCTGAAAATGTTTGCTGAAACAATGCGTTCACACTCAGACGAGCAGGACATTTTATGCCGTATCGGCGGGGATGAATTCATTATGTTTCTCCGTGAAAAGACAGGCAAAAACGAACTTGGCACTCTTGCTGCAGGGATTATTTCAGAGTTAACAGATAAAATCACTGAGGCAGGGTATGAAACCAATACCTCAGTATCCATCGGGATTGCTCTTTCTCCGGTTGACGGAACAGAATTCAGCCAGCTTTACAATGCAGCGGACAAGGCTCTTTATTTTGTAAAACAAAACGGAAAAGGTGCCTATCACTTCTTCAGCGACCAGCACAAGAATGAGAAGGAACGTTCTGAAAACTTAGTTGATATAAAATATATCAGGGATTTTATGACAAGGTCTGATGCCAATAACGGTTCGTATATTCTTAATTTTGAATCCTTCAATAATGTATATAATTTTATCCGCCGCTTTGTCGAAAGAACAAACAGTATGGTTCAGACTCTGCTGTTTACAGTGACATCCGAAAATGATGATTACGCAGAGACGGAAGAGGCACTTGAAACACTTGAATTTGCTGTATTTTCATCACTGAGACGTGTCGACGTATCCACGAGATATTCGAGCCGTCAGCTGATTGTTATTCTTATGGAATCAGACGAGGCCGGGTGTGAAAGTGTTGCACAGAGAATAATCGGCTGCTTCTCCGGAATATGTAAAAACCCTTCCATACGTGTAACATATGATATCGCACGTATGGAAGGTTAATGGTTAATTTTTTTTCAGGCTTTCAATGATACCGGAGTAAATTGTAAATGCAATTTTCTTCTGGTATTCCTCGTCTTCAAGTTTAGCAGCTTCCTCCGGATTTGATAAGAATCCGCATTCAACCATTACAGTCGGATTTTCAGAGTAGTAGCACAGGAACAGTTCTTTGCCGCATTCTTTTATCTCACGTTTATTGTCCGGCTGGAGGTATTCAACGAATTTATCCTGGATATTCTGAGCCAGATCTTTGCTCTTTTTAGAGCTTTTCGAAGAATAAAACATCTGAGCGCCACTGTATTTTTCATCGGTAAACTGATTCTGGTGAATAGAAATACAGATGGCGTTTTTGTGTTCGTTAAACTTCGCAAGCCGGTTATCCATATCGGAGCTTTTCTGATTAGCTATTCCTTCAACCCCCTCATCATGAATCGAAGTATCCACCTCACGTGTTACATCCGTTTCAAATCCCGTTGCTTCAAGCATGTCACGCAGAGTAAGCAGAATATTCAGATTTATCCCTTTCTCCGGTGTCCCGTCCGCTGCCGAGCATCCGCCGTCAATTCCACCATGCCCCGCGTCAATCACAATCACCGGTTTCTCCTGTTCTGTAACCGGAACAAATGTCATAACTGACTCTTCGACTTTTCCAAACCCGTAGGCTATGCACATCCCGCCCATAGCCAGCACTGCAGCAACGATAAATGTTCTGCGGTGATTTTTGATTTTTTCAATAATTCTGTTTATGGTTTTGATTCTCCTGTTTATCCGCATGTCCTTCACCTCGTAATTTTTTTATAGTATATTGATATGCGTGGAAGGAAAAGGTTATGAATTTTAAAAACTATATTGATACAAGTAAAAAAAAATGCTATACTTATAATATCTGTAGCTGAATAGCAGCTAATGCAGGAACAGTAGTGAAAAAACGGAGGAAAGTGGTATGGCATTCAGGAAGGATTTTTTATGGGGTGGTGCGTGTGCGGCACATCAGTTTGAAGGAGCATGGAATGAAGGTGGAAAGGGTATTTCTGTTGCTGACGTTATGACAGCAGGCGATAATGTCCTTAAAAAGCCAAGAAGGATAACTGATGGTGTAATTCCGGGCGAGGACTATCCGAATCATCTTGGAGTTGATTTTTATCATCGATATAAGGATGACATTGCACTCCTTGCAGAAATGGGATTCAAGGCGTTCAGAACTTCAATAGCGTGGACAAGGATTTTTCCGAATGGCGATGATGAGGAACCGAATGAAGCCGGACTTAAGTTCTATGACAGTTTATTTGATGAATGTCATAAGTATGGTATTGAACCGGTTATTACACTTTCACATTTCGAGATGCCTTTTAATCTTGCTAAAAAATACAACGGATTTATGGACAGAAGGTGTATAGATTTCTTTGTAAGGTTTGCGTCGGTATGTTTTAAGAGATATAAGGGTAAGGTTAAATACTGGATGACATTTAACGAGATAAACAATCAGGCTGAGCTTCACCAGATGGGACCGCATCATATGGTTCAGGAAGGGGCAGTTCTGGTTCAGGAAGGCGACGATATCGAGTACATGATGTACAAATCAGCTCATCACGAACTTGTTGCTTCAGCTTTGGCAGTTAAGGCATGTCATGAAATCGACCCTGATGCTCGGATTGGCTGTATGATTGGTATGAATGCGGTTTATCCGGCATCGCCAAAGCCTGAGGATGTACTAAATGCACAGCAGGCTATGCATCAGAAATACTATTACGTTGAGGTTCACGCAAGAGGCCATTATCCGAATCATATTCTTAAGAAATTTGAACGTAAGGGATATGACAGGTTCATTCTTCCGGAGGATGAAAAAATCCTTGCCGAAGGCACAGTGGACTATATCGGATTTTCATACTATATGAGCCATTCCACAAAGTACACAGAGAGATTCGGACGGTCATTTGATTTTTCAGAGGAAGACTATGTAAGAAATGAGCATCTTAAGGTTTCCGACTGGGGCTGGCAGATTGATCCGCTTGGTCTCAGATGGTGTCTGAACTGGTTCTGGGACAGATTTGAAAAGCCAATGATGATAGTTGAAAACGGATTCGGTGCATACGACAAATATACAGACGAAAATGAATATTATGTGGTAGATGACCAGTACAGAATAGATTATCTTTCAGCTCATATTGCCGCTATGAAGGAAGCCGTTGAATATGACGGAGTAGAACTTCTCGGTTACACAATGTGGGCTCCGATTGATATCGTTTCAGCTTCAACGGGCGAATATGACAAACGATACGGATTTATCTACGTCAATTACAGCAATGACCATAAGGGCGATATGTCAAGAGCAAGGAAAAAATCATTTTACTGGTATAAAAATGTTATTGCATCAAATGGTGAGGAACTGGAATTTAAGGGTTTCTGAAAAGGGACTCCGGAAAATCAGAATGCAGTAATTTCTGCATTTTTAGGGGATTGATATATGGAATTAAAAACAAGGCTGAAGGCACTTCTGTGTGTAACTGCCTTTTTAACAGCCGCAGGATCTGCATGTATTTTTGCGGATGAATCTTCAGTTGATGAGGATATATCAAATAAATCAATTGCTGAACTTGAAACTCTTAAGACTAAGAATAATCTTCGTCTTGAAGAACTTCAGCGCGGAATTGAAAAGTACAGAAATCAGTTTGAAAGTACATCTGCAACAGAAAAATCAAAACGTGAATATCGTGAGAAGCTTCAGGAAAAAATCAGTATTCAGAATGAAAATCTTCAGTATGTTGTAGTTCAGCTTAACCAGCTCGAAACTGAAATGCAGAATACAACGGAATATATTGAGCAGATACAGGGTGAAATTGCAGAGAACAAATCGGTTTCTGATGAAACTTTCAGACTCTACAAACAGAGACTTCGTGCTGCATATATGTCCGGAAGCGATAATGTTTCAGCTATACTGACAGGTTCATCAAGTTTTTTCGATGTGCTTACAAAAGCAGAAATAACCTCAAGACTTGCAAAGCGAGACAGTGAGATGCTTCAGTCTCTTGAAAAAAAACTTGAGACCCTCAGTGCTCTTGATGATCAGCTTCAGTTCAAACAGCAGATTCTGAATGAGAACCTTGAAGATGCTGAAAGCCGAAAATCAGAACTCGACGAAAAACTTGAACTACTCAAATCGGATTTTACTGAGATACAGGAGGAGCTTAGTAAACTCACGACTGATAAAGTAAATTTTAAAAAGAATTATGATGCCCAGAAAGCTGCACTGGAAGAACAGAGAAAAGAACAGGACAAAATCACCAAAGCTATAAAGGAAGAACAGGAACGAATAAGTATTGAGATGGAAATGATCGAGGAAGAGGCACGTAAAAACGGAACGGTTCCGATAAGTCCTTCCGGAGGTCAGATAAATGTTCCTGCCGGTTCTTCAAATATGCTCTGGCCGGTTCCGGGCTATACAAGTCATTCAAGTTTTTACGGCTACCGTGAGTTTGACAACAGTAACCACAAAGCAATAGATATCCAGGGAAATCCCGGAGATACGATTGAATTTGCAAAGATTTATGCCGCTGAAAGCGGAAAAGTAATCACGGCACAGAATTACTGTACACATTATCAGGGCAAGGAATACAGCTGCGGATGCGGCGGAGGTTACGGTAACTATATTGTTCTTCAGCACAGTGACGGTGTTTATCAGACCGTATATGCCCACTGCTATACAATATATGTTTCAGAAGGGGATACTGTCAGAAAAGGACAGCTTATCGGACTTGTCGGTTCAACTGGGTATTCAACAGGACCGCATCTTCATTTTGAAGTCAGAAAGAACGGTGAGAAGACCAATCCTGACAGTTACAGCTATATAAATTACGGATGAAATCTGCAGGATATTGACATTTCTTTAAGAATCAAGTATAATACAAAAAGCTGATATGGTTGCACGGACGATGTTCAGCATTAACCCAAATACATAAACAAAACAGGAGAGTGTAAAAAAATAATGGAAAAATTATCACTTGACAGAGACATGTACAGAAGAATCAAGTCAATGAACCGTGAAACAATGGAAAGAACAATGCAGAATGTTTACGAGAGCGGCTGGAATGACGCACTTGGTAATAACAATGCATCAGAAGTGGATGAAACAGCAGTAGAAACAGGTTCAGCAGTTGATACAGTAAAGCTTCGCGAAGAATTATCAAAAATCAGCGGCGTCGGAGCCAAGAGACTTGATGAAATAATGAATGTTATCGGAAGTGTAATCGGATTCTGATAATTTAAAAAAAAAGCCTGTAAATTTATTGATTTACGGGCTTTTTTATTTGACTTAAACCTTTTAAAGTGGTATAATTATTCAGTAAGTGCTGAATAATCAGTATCACAGGAACAATTAATTTGATTTTCACTAAAGATCAGAGGTAATAAAATGTTTGATGTATTTGAAAAAAGAGAGTCTGCAGTAAGATCGTACTGCAGAAAATATCCGGTTGTTTTTGAAAAGGCAAAGAACGCAGAGATTTTTTCGGTTGATGGAAAAAGATACATAGATTTTCTTGCTGTTGCAGGTTCTGTAAACTATGGACATAACAACAGCTACATAAAAAAAGCTGTTCTTGATTATCTTTCAGAAGATAATATAATTAATGCACTTGACATGTACACACAGGCCAAGGAAGATTTTCTCCGTACATTTGAAGAACTGGTTCTTATACCTAAAAATCTTGACTACAGGATAATGTGCTGCGGTGCTACTGGTACCAATGCAGTTGAAGCTTCACTTAAGCTCGCAAGGAAGAACAAGAAAAGAACAAATGTTATTGCATTTTCAGGTGCATTTCACGGTATGTCTCTTGGCAGTCTTGCAGTTACAACCGATGTAACAAGCAGGGAAGGTGCAAGTGTTCCGCTTAACAATGTAACATTTGTTCCATACTGCGGAAGTAAGTTTGATTCTGTTGCATATCTTGAAGAGATTCTTAATGATGACCATTCCGGTATCGACAAGCCGGCTGCTGTTATTCTTGAAACAGTTCAGGCTGAGGGTGGTATCAATGTAGCAACGGTTGAGTGGCTCCGGAATATCAGAAGAATCTGTACAGAACATGATATTGTAATGATTGTTGACGATATTCAGGTTGGAAACGGAAGAACAGGCACATTCTTCTCCTTTGAACGTGCAGGTATAGTTCCGGATATGGTTGTTCTTTCCAAGTCTATAAGTGGTCTTGGCCTTCCTATGTCACTTGTTCTGGTTAAGCCGGAGCTTGATATTTTCAGACCTGCAGAACATAACGGTACATTCAGGGGAAATCAGCTTGCATTTGTAGGATGTAAGGCGGGTCTTGAATTCTTTAAGAACAGCGGTATGGAAAACATCGTTGCTTCAAAGGAAAAGATAATCAGTGACTTTATAGAGAAAGAAATACTTCCGCTTGACAGCAGGCTTGTACACAGAGGAATTGGTCTTATACACGGTATTGATTTTACCGGAATTAATCCTGAACTTGCAATCGAGGGAGTGCATAAGGCGTTTGACAAAAATGTTATCCTTGAAGTTGCCGGCCGTCACGACGGTACACTTAAGATTATGCCGCCTCTTACTATTGAAGAAAATGTTCTTATTGAAGGACTTGAAATTCTTAAATCAGTTATTTCTGAGCTTGTTTCAGAAAAATAAAAGCGGATTTATAAAATATTATTCCCGGTAGCTGAAAATACCGGGAATTTTTAGTTGAAAAAATATATTATACTGTGCTATAATAGAAAAAGGATATTATGAAAAAATGCTATGAAAGGAAAGATGGCTATGAGATATGATTTCATTTATTCAGATGCACTCAGCATTATAAAGCAAAAGAAAAAAGACGGAATGAACTTTTTCTCGGGCGATTCTTTATGCCTTATCGTTTCAGAAAATAATAAGGTATATAAAGCGTTTAACACTTCAGCTCTTAAGGCTGGAAAACTTGTTTCTGAACCTTCAGAAAAGATTGCGCTGAAAAAAATGACAGATTCAGGTGAGAAAACAGCGCTTGCTATGATTATTATGAACTGTTCCGATGTATCTCCTGTGCTTCCTGATGAGTCATTTCTTGAACTTATTTTTGAGGCGGATGAAAAAAATAAGGAAACACTTGTTGTTACACCTGATGCTTCCTATATAAAGCTTTCAGATACGTCAGTTTATATCAAAGACGGGGATAACAGTGCTATTGAAAGTGCTGAAAAGATTGATATAGAAAAGGCAAGAGAAAAAACTGAGGATGTAAATGAATTTAAATTTGACTTTGAAGCTGTACCGGATGAAAGTGATTCTCATGAAACAGTATATCTTTTTGCGAAACCAGCGGAAAACAATAACTGTGCTTCTGAAAGTGAACAACAGGTTGTCGAAGTAAATTCAAATAATCAAGGAAGTTATTCACAGGAAGATATTTCACATATGTATATGCCTATTAATGATCAGGCATCTCACAGTCAATATATAAGCCAGCAGAATATGAATCAGAACGGAATGAATC
>JAUNJJ010000163.1 GCA_030533325.1 Oscillospiraceae bacterium | reverse complement strand
GTTAATTTCGCTCCTGTTTGTCGCTATAATGCTCTTTTCTGTCGGAATGATAGTAAAAGAGCATCGGGAACGCCAACAAGATATAAAAGGGTTTGAAAAGTTAGAAGAAATTATAACCGAAGTAGAACAAACGGAAATGACGGGTAATGTTGAACAGACCGAAAGACCGCAGGAACAGAAACAGTCCTCACGCAATCTAACACCGTTATTTGAAGCAAACGGAGATTGTATCGGCTGGATATGTATTCCGAATACCGCAGTGAATTATCCGGTTATGTTTACACCCGAAGAACCTCAGAAGTACCTTCGTAAAAACTTCGAGGGCGAATACAGTGTGTCAGGCGTTCCGTTTTTAGACGGTGCTTCTACCCCGGAATGTGACAATTTGATTGTCTACGGTCATAATATGAAAAACGGCACGATGTTCTCTGATATTACGCAATATAGGGATAAAGCATACTGTGAGGAACATCCGTACATCGAGCTTGAAACAGCAGACGGACTGAAAGTATACCAAGTCTTTGCGGTGGTTTGCCTGAAGAAAACAGATTTATGGTATAATATATCTTACTTTGAAAGCGAAGAACATTATCAAAAGGCAATTACGGAAATTAAAGACAGGTCGCTTTACGATACCGGAATCGAGCCGCAGTTCAAAGAACAGCTAATCACCCTTTCCACCTGCTTCGGAGACAGTAAAGACAGCAGAATTGTTGTGATAGGTGTAGAGCAAATAAGATAAAATACCACGGAGGTACTTATGGCGGAAATAAAGAGCAGAATTTTATATATTCTAAAATACCTATGGCACAACACTGATGCCGAGCATTACGCCACAACCGGAGATATTCTTACATACTTAAAGGAAAACGGTATCTCCTGTGACAGAAAAACGATACCGGGCGACATTGCGAAGCTCTGTGATATTGGTATTGATATTGAAGAAGAAAGAAGCCGTGAGAACCGCTATTCCCTGAGCAGCCATTTGTTTACATTGCCGGAAGTGAAGCTGCTGATGGATGCAGTAGAGTCCTCGAAATTCATTACGGCAAAGAAAAGCTCGGAGCTTGCGGAAAAACTATCGCAAATGACAAGCGTGTATCAGTCGGAAGAACTGAAAAGGAACATCTATATTTCCGAGCGTGTGAAACCGATGAATGAGCAGATTTACTATTTGGTAGATAATATCAATACGGCAATCAATCAGGGCAAACAAATTTCGTTCCTGTATTTTCACTATAACCAATACAGAGAGGAAGTCCCGAATAACGACGGTAAGCGCTATCATTTTTCCCCTTACTACCTTGTGTGGAATGAGGATCATTACTATGTGGTCGGCTTTTGTGAAAAACATCAGCGCATTACAACATTCCGAGTGGACAGGATGAAATCAATCAGTATTCTTTGTTCTGATGCAGTGCCGCAGCCAAAGGACTTTAATCTACCGGACTTTACCCGTCAGGTATTTGATATGTACGACGGCACAAAAGAGAAAGTTACGCTGCTCTGCAAGAACGAGCTGATGAACTACATCGTAGATAAATTTGGAGATGAGGTTGAAACCTCGCCAACGGATGACAGCCATTTCAAGGCAGTAGTAGAAGTGTCCGTAAGCCAAACCTTCTTTGCGTGGGTATTTCAGTTCAATGGGGATATAAAAATCGCAAGTCCCGATTCGGTCGTTTCAAGATACCGTGAAATGCTTGAAAACGCCTTGAAATAAAGGAATATCGAACGGTTCAAAAAAATGAGTTGGGTGAAAAAACGCCCAACTCATTTTCACTTTCCCCAAAAGCATTGACTGTGAACAAGTGTTCGGATATAATATACTTACGGTATTCGCAAAAGAGCGAATTTGAAAGGAGCTACCTTATGGAAAATAACAAGACCTTTGGGAGGTTTTTGATTTCAAAGCGAATGGAACACGAAATGTCTGCTCGGCAGCTTGCTATCGCCCTTGATTATTCAGCCGTATATATCTGCGACATTGAAAAAGACCGCAGACCGGTTCCTGACGATATTCTTGAAAAACTTCCCGCACTTCTCCATCTGACCGAAGCAGAAACGGAGGAGATGTACGATTTGGCGGCAAGGTCAAGGAATACCGTAAGTGCAGATTTACCTGAATATATAATGGAAAAAGATATTGTCCGGGCTGCACTGAGAACCGCAAAGAAGCACAATGTAACCGATAAACAATGGGAAGATTTTATCCGCCGCATAACAAAGGAGTCCGACTAATCTTTCGGACAGAAAGGACGCAGCAGTGGCAACAGTATTCTATCGACCGCAGGCGCTTGAAACGATTGCCCGCCGTACATTAAGTGAATATGATCCAATGTATCTGAACGGCAGTCCCCGTGCAGTGCCGATTGAAACAATCATCGAAAAGACTTTCGGTTTAAGAATAGAATACCAATATCTAACCAATGATGCCCGTGAACTTGGCAGAATGATTTACGATAGCGGTATTACGACCTATTACAACCGGGAGATTATGGACTATGCCCTGATGAGAGTTGAAGGTGGTACTATGCTTATTGAAGCGGCTTTGCTGGAGGATGAGAAATCATACGGCAGACTTCGGTTCACCTTGGCTCACGAGCTGGCACATTACATTATACACAAGCAGATATTCAGCGGGACAGGCGTTGCCGCCGCTTTATATAACAATGATACCGACGAGGATGCAACAGAATGGCAGGCAAATTACCTTGCAAAGGCTATTCTTATGCCAAACGGTCAGATCAAACGCTGTTTCTACGCACTCCGCCCCGTGTGCAAGACAAAGAGCGAGTATGTCTGCAAAATGGCAGAAATCTTTGAAGTGTCAAAACAGGCAATGGAAATCCGATTGAAGGACTTTGCCCTAATCTAAAATCCTGCGGGATTTTTTTACCCTGTATATTCGCAAACTTGCGAATATACAGAACAACAAAATTATACGAGGTGATAGCGTTGATGACAGAAACTTGGAAACCGATACCGATGTTCTGCCCCAACTGCGGAAAGATGAACTACGGATATAAAGGCATTGATGAAAAGATTAAATACGAATGTGACCGATGTATGGTCAAGTTCGTGCGGGTGCGAAAAGGCAGAAGGCACGATACGATTGAAATGTTCGCTCCTCCGGGACAGGAAAGCGTAATATAAGAAACTTGAAACTGAATACGGCGAAACGACGGTAAGGTCAGGCTGAAACAGAGCCGCACTAAATCCTTATCAGGTCACTTGCTTTGAAAACACTTCGGTCAGTTAATCCAGACCTGCGAAAAGCAAACATGAGAGGCTGCCGACAGGACAGATAGCCATAGGTTAACTCTGTCTTGCCGGTGGCTTTTTGTTTTCGGCAGATGACTGAACAGCGAGGAGCTTCCGGCTGAGAAATCAGAAAGGAAGCTCCTTTTATGTTGAATAACTGGCTTTGTTACATAGCTGAATATCCGTGATCTCCGAATTTTGAGTTCAAACAAAAATTCAAAATTCAAAGGAGATCAATTATGAGTTGGAATAACGGCAAAGAAAGAAAATTATTTGAAAAGAGACAAGCAGTTCTTGCTGAACAGTATCGTGCAGTAGGAATGACGGAAGAACAAATACAGAAAATGTACAAATTTGACCTTGCTGTATTTAGAAGTGAACGAGTTTTTTATACACATACTCAAGCATTAGAAATCAACTTCGATGATGAAGATGTATGCGAAGTTTCAAATTATTTGTTGGAATACCATCAAACATCGTTTTTAAGGGACTACTCAAATCGCTATTGGTGGGTAAATGAATTAGAAAAACTTTATCAAGCAGCTATGTCTTTATCGGATGAAGAAAAAGAACTTGTCACCCTTTATGTATTTGACGGATATACTCAACAAGAAATTGCTGACAAGTTTCATTGTTCTCAGATGGCTATTAGCAAACGATTAAGAAAAATCAAAAAGGCGTTTCTGCCTGCTAAGGGAGGGAACGCTAATGATTAACAAGAAAGCAATTCCCGACCTTGAACTTAGCTTGTGTTCTAAATGTGCAAGTGTGTATTACAACGACAAGGCATATTTTATTGAGCGGGCAGATTATACACAGACAATTTTCGAAGAATGTATGATGTGCAAAAACCCCCATGGTCTTGATTTTAATATTTGGGTTAAGTCAACTCTGCGAAGCGAGAGATCGCATCATTGTGGAGGTGACCGAAAATGAATAAACTGATAGCAGATAAAGAAAGTAATGTTTTCGGCGCCTTGAAACTCATTGAGCAACTTTATCTTGACGGTGAAATTCCCGGTTATGTTTTCAGGAACATATTGAGGGAGTATCAGGACAAAATCAATGTTTCGGATTTTGTCTGCTACAAGAAGAATGAAGAAGAAAAGGAGTAGTTGGATGTACGGATTAAGTTCGGATTTCCAAAAGCGAGATGTGGCAATTTATGCTCGTGTTTCAACCGAACACGAAGCACAACTATCTGCTTTGGAAAATCAAATAGATTGGTATAAGCCTATCTTGGCAGCACGACCGGAATGGACATTGACGGCTCAGTATATTGACGAAGGCATAACGGGAACTTCTGCTGAAAAACGCCCTCACTTTATGCAGATGATAAAGGATGCAAAAGACAAGAAATTCAATATGATTATAACCCGTGAGGTATCCCGTTTTGCAAGAAATACAGTCGATACACTTCAATATACACGACTGCTGAAAGAATATGGGGTTGAAGTGTTCTTTATAAACGATAACATAAAAACTTTTGACGGTGATGGAGAGCTTCGCTTGACCATTATGGCAACATTGGCTCAAGATGAGAGCCGCAAAACCTCTATTCGAGTTAAAGCAGGTCAGGAAACCTCTATGAAAAACGGAGTGTTTTATGGTACAGGCAACATTCTCGGATATGACCGTAAGGGCAAGGAAATGGTTATCAACGAAGAACAAGCCAAGACTGTAAGAATGATTTATGATATGTATTTAAGTGGAATGGGTGTTACTTCCATTCAGTATGAATTAGAGAAAGCAGGAAGATTAACGGCGACAGGAAAGACAAAGTGGCACGCTTCTTATCTATCTCATATGCTGAAGAACTCATTTTATTGTGGCATTATCACATACCACAAAGAGTACACCCCTGATTACTTAAAACAGAAGAAAATCAAGAATTATGGGGATATAGAATACTTAACCGTAAAAGGTAAACATACCCCTATTGTTACAGAAGAAGAATTTAATCAGGTTCAGAAGATAATGAATGCGAAAAGTCGCAAGATGAAGAACCTGAATAAAGGTAAGCACACTGTTGGATACAAACCTCACTCAACCGCTTATGGCAGACTTATGATATGTCAGTGTGGCAAGAAGTTCAATCAAAGATTTCACACTCGTGACGGTCGAACAGACGGCGTTGATTATCAATGTTATACTTCCGTAAATCGTGGAAGTATCTGTGAACGAGAAAGACGAGGTCTATCGGTAGAAGGTCATTGCGATTCCCCATTTATTCAGGGATGGAAACTTGAAATGATGGCAGAAAGAATATTTGAAAGGTATATCGACAATGCCGATGCAGTTATGGATTTGTCCTATTCGATGCTTGAAAAGCATATTGCAGACCAAGAGGACACACCTGACTATACCGAAGAAATTAAACGCAAAGAAAGTGAAATAGAGCGACTTTCAAAGAAAAGAGTAAACCTTATTGAGATGAGAGCCGAAGGAGATATTGATAAGGAGTTATTTAGAGAACGAAAGCAGGAAATTGAAAATCGAATTGCCATACTCACAGAAGAAATAAAAACCCTTCAGCCTGATGAAACAAAGCAAAGTCCGCAAGACTATATGCAGAAATTGCAAGAGTTAAGAGAACGGCTTAAGGAGTACACAGGGTTTGAATATTCTGTAATTCCCGAAAGCATCGTGGAAGCCTTCATTGAAAAGATTTGGGTATCCAAAGATGAGTTTAGATGGTATTTGCGAAGCGGGAATGGATCTTCCGACGAGTTTGACATTGATGACCACATTAAAATTGCTTCGTTTACGCTAACAATAGATGATGCAAAAAAGTATCTATATAGCTTTTCTACTCGCAGAAGGGTTTATAATTGGCAAGATCTAAATGTGAGCATTTGGATATAAAATGATGTAAAAAGAGGTAGTCAGGCTTGTTTATGGCTTGACTACTTCTTTATTTTTGGATATAATCTGTTTGGTTGACGCAATTAGTGCATAGCGACACAGGC
>JAUNJJ010000162.1 GCA_030533325.1 Oscillospiraceae bacterium | reverse complement strand
CACAGAAGTTAAGCTCTTTCACGTCGAAAATACTTGGCTGGCGACGGCCCGGGAAAATAGATAGGTGCCGGCATCAATAAATTCTCGCTCATCTTGAGCGGGAGTTTTTAACATATATTATTATATATCTGGAGAGGTATCGAAGCGGTCATAACGAGGCGGTCTTGAAAACCGTTTGGCGTAACAGCCACGTGGGTTCGAATCCCACCCTCTCCGTTATTTTTAAGAGATCAGATTTGGTTCTGGTCTCTTTTTTTCATAACAAATATTTGGGGATAATAAAAGCCACCGTAACATCTTTCGATATTACAGTGGTTTTCGTTATGCTTCGTAAGTTTTAAGAATATTTTTTGCAACTTCAAGTTTTGAGATTCGCTGGTCCATTGCCTGTTTTTCTATGTACCTGTGAGCCTGCGGTTCAGTAAGTTTCAGGTACTGTATCAGAATGCACTTGGCACGGTTGATGAGACGTGATTCTTCGATTTTGGTCTGCAGTTTGCTGTATTCTTTCATCACGCTGAGCATTCTTGCTCTTGTTGCCTGCAGGAGCTTGAGGGAGTGAAAGAAGAGGGTTTTGTTCAGTGGTTTTGCGAGGACACAGACTCCGTAAACTTCAACCTTTTCTGATATCTCTTCTGCAATGTCCGCCTTGCAGATAAGCATTACACCGGCACTTGTTTTTTCTGCTATTGTGGCAGCCAGTTCGTTTCCGAATTCATCGGGAAGAGGTGTGCTGATGATAACCATATCGAAGTCAGTACGGTTTATAAGTCTTCTCGCTTCATTTCCGCTTGAAGCTGAGACTGTCTGACTTCCGTTGAAGGATTTCATCAGATCAGACAGGAGTGACAGTGCCTGTTCTGAACCAGAGATAATAAGGGTTTTGTCCAATAAATACACCTGCCGTTCAGATTGTCAAAATTAAGTAAAGTAGAAATAAGTTTCATCTTCAAATTGTGCCTTGTCTTTAGCGTCGTTGTATTTTTTTACAGTTGAATCAATGCTGCTGAAATTCTTTTCATAGCCGAATTCCGAGAACATTCTTTTTATGAAATCACTTTCCCTTGCAATATTTGCTGCTTCTTCCAGAGACCCCGGGATAGGTTGGCTTTCTGAAGACGGTTCAGGCAGTTCCAGCTTGTTTTCAAGTCCTTCAAGCCCGGCTCTGAGAATGGTGTTGAGTATAAAGTGTACATTTGCTGAAGGATCTGCAGTGCGTATCTCTATCTTTTCACATGATGTAGCCGAGTTTATTAATCTTATCGCAGCATCACGGCGTTCCATAGCCCAGTTTATGTATTTGTGTTCTCCTATAAGTCCGTTCCGGAAATAAGAATTTGTGGTAGGGTTAAGAAATGCGGTCATCTGATCGAACCGGTTGAGAATACCTGCTATAAAGTGACGGCCTTCATCCTCAATCTTTCCGTCGGTTACAGTGAAAATATTTTTACTGCCCCTGTTTATGGATATGTTTATGAGGAATGAGCTTCTTGGCTGGTCTCTTAAAGGATATGGCATAAATGAGGCGTAAAGACCATTTTGCGAAGCGATTGACCTTACTGCAGTTTTGAAATTAAGTGTATTGTCAGCAGCAGAGAGTATGTCACTCGGCTTGAATGTTATTTCGTTCTGACCGTGACCGTGAAGATGACGGGACGTCTCGGGATGTATGCCCATCTCGTCAAGTGATAGACATATCTCTCTTCTGATATTTTCTCCGTGGTCAAGCGGAGCTACATCAAGGTATCCGGCTCTGTCATTTGTCTTTCTTGTTGGTTCACCGTTTTCATCCAGCTCAAAAAGATAGAACTGTGATTCTGTACCTATGGTGCAGGTATATCCGTTCATGGAAAGCTGGTCAGCTGTATTTTTCAGTCTTGCACGGATATCACCTTTGAAAGGCGTTCCGTCATGTTTTCTCAGATGACAGAAAAATCGTACAACACGGCCTGCTCTTGGTCTCCACGGAAGGACCGAGAGTGTTGAAGTATCCGGAACAAGATAGATATCGCCGTGTGAATAATCATCAGTGCCGTAGAACAGTGAGGAGTCAAGCGGAATACCGTTTGTGAGCGCCTTCTTAAGTTCGGATGGCATAATTGCGAGGTTTTTCAGATTGCCAAAAAGATCTACGAAGGCAAGCCGTATAAACTGAACATCGTTTTCAGATACAAAGCTTATAACGTCTTTTTCAGAATAGTTTGTCATAATCATTTCCTTTCGTATTTTCTGTTTTTCGTTGATTATCTTTTATAATTATACTATATCCGTACAGACAAATCAAGACTATTGATAATATAATTTTGCAAGTTTTTGACTCTAATCTTTCATATTTTTTTGTGTTGAAATAGCTGATGTGTTAAAAGTGTATGATTAAGAAGGGTTGTAAATGTGAAATTGTGTTGGAAATTAATATAAATGAAATTTTTTGAAAAAAAGTTTCAAAAAAGTGTTGACAAATCTTCCACGATGGAGTATACTGTAAACACAGACAGCAAAGGTGCTGTGAGTGAGAAGTTTACTACACTCATAACACCTTTGCTGTTTTTTTGTATCCGTTAAGGCGCGCAGCGGATTCGAATCATTACATAAAATGAATAATACATCCAGGTAATTCATCAAGGGAGGAATCTTTATGGAATATTCAGCAGTAAATACAATATGGGTGCTGCTGGGTGCCGCACTTGTATTCTTTATGCAGGCGGGCTTTGCAATGGTAGAGACGGGATTTACGAGGGCTAAAAACGCCGGAAACATCATCATGAAAAATCTTATGGACTTTTCACTTGGTACGCCGATATTCTGGCTCTTAGGCTTCGGACTTATGTTCGGAAGCGGAAAATTTATCGGTTCCTATGCCGGAATCGCTTCTCCGGAAAACTATGCCGGAGTTTCACCGGACGGTGTTCCGTTCTGGGCATTTATGATTTTCCAGACAGTTTTCTGTGCTACAGCAGCTACAATAGTTTCAGGTGCTATGGCAGAAAGAACTAAGTTTTCATCATACCTTATCTACAGTGCAGTTATCAGTGCGGTTGTTTATCCTATAGAAGCTCACTGGATCTGGGGCGGCGGCTGGCTTTCAGAACTCGGTTTCCATGATTTTGCAGGTTCAACAGCTGTTCATATGACAGGCGGTGTTGCAGCTCTTGTAGGCGCAAAGATTCTCGGACCTCGTATAGGCAAGTATGGTAAGAATGGTGAGGTAAGAGCGATTCCAGGTCATTCACTTACACTTGGCGCTCTTGGATGTTTCATTCTCTGGTTCTGCTGGTTCGGATTTAACGGATGCTCGACAGTTTCCATGGAAGGCGATGCAATAATGAGTGCCGGCAAGATTTTCGTTACAACAAACATTGCCGCAGCTATTGCAACAGTAGTAACAATGGTATTCACATGGATTAAGTACGGCAAGCCTGATGTTTCAATGTCACTTAACGGTTCTCTTGCAGGACTTGTAGCCATCACAGCAGGATGTGATACAGTAACACCTGTTGGTTCAGCAGTTATCGGTGCTGTTGCCGGATTGGCAGTAGTACTTGGAATTGAATTTGTTGATCAGAAATTAAAGATAGATGACCCTGTTGGTGCAGTAGGTGTTCACTGTGTAAACGGATTTTTAGGAACTGTTCTTGTAGGTCTTTTCTCAGACGGTTCAGGAACAGAAACAGCCGGTCTTCTCTACGGCGGCGGTGCAAAGCTCCTCGGTATTCAGTCAATGGGTGCAGCTGTTGTTATAGTATGGACAGCAGTTCTTATGAGTGCAACATTTATGATAATCAAGAAGACGGTTGGTCTCCGTGCTTCAGTTGAAGAGGAAATCCGTGGTCTTGATGCTACAGAACACAACCTCGAATCTTCATACGCTGACTTCATCCCGGCACCTGCAAGTGCAACAATGGCTAAGGCAGAAGCAAAGGCTGAAGTTAAGGCAGGTCTTATGCCTCCTACATCAGAGGCTGTTCCTTCAGAAAAGGCTGTTGTTGTTGAGGACAAATCCACAGGTTCAAAGATTACAAGGATTGCAATTGTCTGCAGGCAGAACAAGCTTCAGGAGATGCAGGAAGCTCTCAGCAGCATAGATGTAACGGGTATCACAGTTACAAACGTTATGGGTTACGGTATCCAGAGCGGTCATCATGACGAATACTACCGTGGTGCAAAGAAGGAAGCATCAACACTTCTTCCTAAGGTTAAGATTGAGGTTGTTGTTGCAAATGTACCGGTTGAAACGGTTGTTGAAACTGCAAGAAAAACCCTTTATACAGGCAGCATTGGTGACGGAAAGATATTTATCTATGACGTTGAAGACGTAATCAAGGTTCGTACAGGTGAGAGAGGCAAGGCTGCTCTTATCGATGTAAACAGATAATTAAGGAGTATCGGGAATATTCTGATTCCTTAAAGATAAATGTTCTTATATGTCCGGAACCTGCACTGAAGCTGGTTCCGGATTTGTTGTATTTAATACGGAGGTTGTTTATGGAAATAACAGATATCAAAATCAGAAAAATATTAACAGAAGGCCGGCTCAGAGCAGTGGTGTCGGTTACTTTTGAAAATTTTCTCGCAGTTCATGATATAAAGGTCGTTCAGGGTGATGACAGGCTGTTTGTGGCAATGCCGAGCAGGAAGGATGAAGGCGGAGTATTTCGCGATATAGTTCATCCTATTTCAGCGGCAGCGAGGAAAGCTATAGAGGAAGAGATTCTTTCAGCGTACAGTCATCATATGGCTCTTCTTGAGGCGGAGGATGCTGCAGGCTGATTAGCATAACTCAAATAAGACCGGGCAGGAACGAGATAATTCCTGCCCGGTTTTTATCATAAAATGAACGATAATAAAAATATTATAGTGGGATTATAAATTTACAATATTTGTTGACAAATTAATAATTTTTAGTTATACTTGTAGTAACAAAAATTTATAACGGAGGTAAACATGATAAAAGCAACAAAAATATTATCGATCCTAACGGCTTTTGCATTTTCGTTCGTTTCTTCATCGGGCTGTATAAAAACTATGGTTGATGAACTGACAGTAAATGCTGCAAGTATAACAAGTACTGGTGATGTAAATGATGACAGAGAAGTAGATATACTTGATCTTATATACTCTAAAAGTGGTATTATAGAGAATGGGAAGCTATCTACTGAATCATCAGATGTAAATTCAGACGGAGTTTTTAATTCAAAAGACGTATATGAAATTGAAGATTACCTTATTGGAAGAACTCAGGGATTTACCGGTGATATCAAACAAGCATTTAAAAACATTGACAGAACTGTAGTAAATACAGATAATTCAGATTTGAATTTACAGCTGACATCTGAAATGGCATCGTTGGCTAAAAGTTTTAAAAGTCCACTTGAAATATATAAATATGTACTTAATAACGTCAATACAGAGTTTTATTATGGTTCAAGAAAAGGTGCAATTGGAACATATGAACAGAATGGTGGAAATGACTATGACCAGTCAAGTTTACTGATTGCAATGCTGAGATATATGGGATATGAAGCGAACTATGCTAAAGTAAGTGCAGCGTTTTCCGAGTATGATCTATGTAATC
This sequence comes from Oscillospiraceae bacterium, assembly GCA_030533325.1. GTDB lineage: Bacteria > Bacillota > Clostridia > Oscillospirales > Ruminococcaceae > HUN007. The sequence continues at coordinate 682 of JAUNJJ010000162.1, read as the reverse complement.
TTACGGCATCGATGGATTTTGAATCAGCCAGAAGAATATATACTTCTTCTGGAAAAACATTGTCTGATAATAAAGACGGAACTTATACTACAGAAGAAATAATAGTATTGTTAAATCTTGATGGCAAGAATTATTATCTTGATCCATTTTTTAAATATCATACACCTAATGAAAACGCCATTACCTTAGATGAAGCGGCTGAAACACTGGGATTAACAGAAGATTCATATGATTTTCTGAATAAATATGAACTAAATGCATCGATAACGGATGTGTTTCCTGCAATTCAGATAGTTGATCAGGGATTAACGAAACTTCCAGACGGGGTGTTTTATGCTTTAGCAAGTAATACATGTACCGCATTTACCACAATACCAGAGGAAAATAATGATATTATTGAACTTTCTCTGGGTAAGAATGTACTCTTCTCATCAAAATCATCGTATCTATATGATAAAGATCTTACAATAGAATATGAGCTAACTGAAGATGCTTTATTTGAATTAAATTACGTTTACGGTTTAGGAATAGACAGCATTGATGATCTTACAGGAAATCTTGGTACTTATGCTGGACTTGCTCAGATTTATGGCGTAATAAAACTTGATGGTCAAAAAATTGCTAACGGAAATTCCGGACTTCTTGGAGAAAAAGAAAATCTTAAAATCACAGTAAAACATGC
>JAUNJJ010000035.1 GCA_030533325.1 Oscillospiraceae bacterium | reverse complement strand
GGGCAGCCTATGAACAACAATATGTACGGCGGACAGCCTATGAAAGGCAGCGTGTATGGTCAGCAGCAAAACGGCAGAACAAGTATATATACCAATAATCCTGTGCCAAATGCCCCACAGCAGACAAGCATTTATACAGTAAATAAACCTGCTTCAGCAAATTCATCCACATATATGAATAATCTGCAGGCCCCTGTTTCTCACTCAGTTGCAAATACTCAGTCTGTTTCAGTTTACGGTACAAATCTTCACGACGGTGATAATAATGCTATCTTCAAAGACAGACTTAACAATATTCTTAACTCAGGAAGCAAAACCAAAACTGATGAAAATGATATGAAAGATGTTATGATGTCAGCTAAAGAAAAGAAAAATGCGGCCAAAAAAGACGCAAAATTTCAAAAGAAATAATTCTTATTAATTATAATAATAAAAAAACGGACTGAAAAAGTCCGTTTTTTTTATTATGAATTATTAATTTCTTCCTCTGTAGGAGGATCAATCGCTTCTATACCCTGCTCTTTTTTTAGTTTTGCCTTCTTTGCAAGAGCTGCCTTTTCGGCTTCTTCAAGAAGTTTTTTCTCGTTTCTGATTTGTTCAGCTCTTGCTATTCGCTGAAGCTTCTTTGCCTTTTCTTCAGCTTCACGAATAGCAGCCTTATTCTTATTAATATCTACCTGCATCTGAACATTGATAAGGTTTTCTTCAAACATTTCCTTTTCAAAAATTATTGATACAGATATATCATCACGGCTTCCGGCATTGGTTCTTCTAACAAAGTTTTTACTGATTCTTGATTTAAGAACATCAGTGTCAGAAAGCTGACTGGCAAGAAGACAATTATATTCTTCAAAACTCTCTCTGCTTGAAAATGAGGTATAAAGACCATCAGTAGAAAGTATGATTGCAAGGGGCTTCTCATAACTGTAAAAATAATTGAACATCTTTATAGCGTTTGAATTACACAGTGATGAAGTAAGGTTTGCAGGACAACTTTCATCATCAATAATCGGCATATATGCTTCACCACACTGTTTAATTACAACAAGACTGCCGTCACCAAGCTGCATACCAAAACTAAAACTGTCTGTCAGAACAGCAACAAGAAGTGTTGAACCGTAAATTGACTCGATCTTAATAGCAGAAAGTTCTTCATCAGTAAGCTTCTCACGTTCCTCCTGTCTGACAGGATTATTTCTGTAATGTTCATTTATGCAGTCATACCAGTGTTTTATAATATACTTTTCAATTTTCTTAATTAAATGTTCAGGGTCATCCTGAAATTTTCGTTTGAACTCTTCCGGGTCGGAACAGTATTCATCGACAGCCTTTATAGCAACTTCAACCCCGGCTCTGGAACCGAAATCGCTTCTGAAATGCTTTTTGCTGCCGTGTCCGTCAGCTACTGCAGCAACAGCATAGGAATCCGTTATTTTAAAATCTGCATAATCCTGACAAACTGTATTAGATTCGACATGGCTTGCACCACGAACTGCTTCGCTCAATCCGACGTACATTGACTCATCCCTTTCTTATTTGATAAATAATTCATCTCCTGTTACCATCCAGTATCAAATGGTACATCCTTAGGGAATTCATCGGATTCAACAATGTTTTTAATCTGCTCAGCAAGCTGTTCCTGCTTCTTGTCAACAACGTCAACGTCATTAAGATCTCTGAGAACATCATCAGCAAGGGTCATACTCTTACTTCCTATCTGTGAAGATGTTACTGCAATCTTCTTGATAAGCTGAGCAAGCTGACCGCCTGAATATGCATGAACTACTGTATCCGGCGAAGTAGTAAATTCTGCCAGCATATCATCGTTTGCCTCCTTGCCAATACCAAGTGCAACCTTAAGGCCATACCTGTACCAGCTGTTTACCTGAAGCTTTCTGAGACCAGCCTTGTAGTCATCAGTCGGATAACCGTCTGTCATAAGGAAAATAACAGGAGCAAATGATAAGGACGGAGAATTAAGAAATTCTGTTCTTGATAGCTTTCTGTTAAGTTCCTCAAATGTCATACCAAGATCCGTTATCCCCTTGGCTTCAAGTCTTGCCCATTCAAATTCTTCAACTGAAATCGGCTCCGGATACATCCATGCACAACCTGTTGAGAATGTAAGAACAGCAATCTTAATATCTGTATCTGCTTCACCGATACTTCTGATTTCAGGCATGAGCTCTTCCATAGCTGTATTAAGCTCACCCATTTTGGTGCCCTTCATGCTTCCTGAAGTATCTATAAGAAAAAATATTACAAGACTCTTTCTGGAAACACCTGTTGCCCCAAGTGGATCGTCATCATCAAAATCTATTAATTCTTTCGCTTTTGTGCTAAAATCTTCCATGGTAACTTAATACCCCTTTCTATAATTCAATCTTTACTCCGCCTATATCCGCTGAAACACCGGACCAAAGCGGGAAACCTTTTCCTGGAGCAACTTCATGAGATGATCCGTCCGGCATTCTGACATGCCAGATTTTGTCGGACATATTCTTAATGCCGAGAACGCCCTTCTGAATCTTGTTCTCGACAATTTCACCTACGACTGTACTAAAATCATCTGAACCCGGAACAGCTTCGCACATATATATCTTACGTCCGACAAAAATCGGTGTACGATAATCTCTGTTGCTGAATTTGAGAGTAGCATATTTCCTTCCGCATCTTCTGCAGATAAGTGTATTATTCTCACCTTCATCATACGCAGATGAGAATGTTGTTCTTCCACAGTAACAAGGAAGAATCTCAGAACGAAGTCTGATAAACAGTTTCTGCCATTCATTTTCAATAATTCTCTTGTTTGCCTGAGAAATACCTGTAGTAAATGTAAATGTAAATGCCTGTCTTATGTAGTTAGGGTAAATTCCCCAGAACTTAATTACATTATCATGAATTCCCTTTACAGGACGATTAGTATCATTATTCGGATCAAATACAAATACAGCTTCCTTTCCATAGTGCTTGAGCTCAGCTGTTTCTGTAAGACAAACCGTCTTGACCACTTTTTCACCTTCAAGAGGATCTCCTCTGAACAGGAGCTTGAAAAGAACTACTGCAAGCGAATACTTGTCTGTCTGCACGTCAGGACGGCACACGCCTCTTACGATTTCCGGTGCCATATATCCCGGCTTTCCTCCTATACCGAAGTTATATCCGTCAGGAGCAATATTGTCACAGTCACATACAAGAACGTCACCGTTAGATACATTTATAAAGAAACCGCCATCGTTAAGATCCTGATAGCTTTTTCCTGCTCTGTGGAGCTGTCTGAATGCATTTACTATGTTAATAGCCGCTGTTACAAGAGCATTCAGATTTTTAAACTGTACAGTCACTCTGTGTGCCTTACCGGTTGCAGGATCAACCTCAAGCTTGTACATATTAAGAATATCAACAAAAGAGTCATACTCCGGCGGTCTGAGTGTCATAAGATATCCGAAGCTGTCATTAACACCCATCTTTGTAAGATACTTAGGCCAGAGGAACTTGTCACTCGGAGGACCGTCCTTTATGTTTACTTCAAGATTCTTTCTGAACGCCTGAGGATCACGCATCTTATCCATATCGTACCACTTTAATGCATATTTCAGGTTATTATACTCAACGAGATAAACTATACCCTGTCCGCCGCGACCAAGAGTACTGATTACTTTAAGTTCTCCGCCATATTCCATAGGAATAGTCTGACCTGGCTTAAATTCTACCATTTTTTTATCATTCCCTTGCTATAAATTTTTGTTTTTTATTTTACTAATTCAAAATGTATTCCATTTGTCATACAGAATTTGTGAACATATGAGTTTTCCCTGCATTGAATTGTGATAGCCGGACAAAAATCAAAAACGTTATTGCCAATAAACTTAATTGTATCAGGGAGCAGCACATCACGAAGTGTTTCACATCCCTGAAATGCCTCATCACCTATACTCGATACTGTTGCAGGAATAATAATATCTTCGAGATTGGTGCAGAATGAAAACGTACCTTCCTCAATTGCTGTTACACCCCATGGTATTTCTACACGTTCAAGAGAACTGCATGAGCTGAACGCACCCTTCTGAATAACTCTCAGCGTATCAGGAAGTGTTATTTCGCGAAGTTTTTTACATTCTGAAAATGCATATTCGCCGATAACCTTACACGTGGACGGTATCTTTACTGTTTTAAGAAAACCATAGCTGTCAAATGCAAAACTGTTTATTACTGTATAGCCTTCAGCAATCTTAACATTTGAAAAAAGCTTGTACTTAATTGCATCAAAAGGTCTGAATGGTTTCTGTTTAATTTCCTTTTCAGGCTCTGAATTATTTTTGCCGGAAGGTGCGGCTTCTCTGACAGGCGCTGCCTGAACCGGTTCTGTTTTTATTTCAGGTGTAAACGGCCAGCCAAACATATATGTAAAACAATCAAGAACGAACTCAGCAGCAGTTGCAGAAAGAAACATATCATTAAGCATATACTCTCTTGCCTTTACAACAGACAGCCTCTGGTCCGGTTCCTCCAGCATCTGAGTAATAACATTGTTATTAATAACGTTCCTGATAAGCCTTCTTTCTTTTTCGTATTCCGGCATATAATCGTTCAAAAGTCCGGTAAATCTTTTTGAATCTTTGAATAGCTCCACCCCGTGTTCATCAACGATCTTTTTCAGGGCTTCTTTTACTTCATCAATATTCTCGAACTGACTGTTCATACTAACCTCCAAATAAAAGAACATATTTTATAATAATTATAACACAAAATCCGATTTCTTGCAATAGTAAATTAGTGTAATTTGTATAATAAAAACGCAGATACAATGCCAGTTATCAACACACAGCGACATTATTGGATTTTTGAGATATCATATCAGGTTGACAGCAGGGCATATGCTGTTGTATAATGTAAAAAGCCCTTGTACAATAAGAAACATAAGTTTCAATATTACAGGGCTCATTCAGATATCCGCCTGACAGGAATCGAACCTGCGCACATACGGTCGGAGCGTATTGCTCTATCCACTGAGCTACAGGCGGTTTAACCTTTACTATTTAATTATATCAAAAAATGTATTTTTTTTCAACCCCCATTTTATTATTTATATTACAATAACAGGAGATTTTTTTAGTGAATGATGCTATATATATAATATTAACCCAGACTGGCACTTCAGTCGCAAAAATAATAAAATTTTTCACAGGAAAACCATATAATCATTCTTCCATATCATCTGACCTTTCACTTTCTGATATGTACAGTTTCAGCAGAAACTATACACCTTTTCCTCTTCCGGCAGGATTTAATCAGGAAAGGGTCGGTGAAGGAACACTTGGTCTTTTTTCATATATACCATGCGAAATATACATGCTTCCTGTTACAGTTGAGCAAAAAGAAAAGTTTAACCGTATTCTGAATCACTTCAAAAATAACCGGAACAGGTATTCCTACAATATCCTTGGTTTCTGGTCTATACCGTTCAGAATACATATGGAAAGAAAAAACAAATTTGTCTGTTCCCAGTTTGTCGCACATATCATAAAAGAATCAGGTATTTATCTTAACAAGCCTGTCTGCATGTATTCTCCTGAAGACCTGCGTCATTTGCCCGATGCAAAACTGATTTATCAGGGTGAACTCAACAGTTTCTACAGAAATCACATTCTTTCAGTTTCACAGAATGAGCCACTGCTCCCGTCTTAATCACGAAAGAGACTGCAGAGATTTTCCTATGGAGTTTCCAATAAGTTCTCCGCTGTATTTTACCTGATCAATAGTATTTCCGTGACTTCCTACTTCTATCAGCAGACTTCCCCTTGTAAGCTCCTGATTATAGTTTCTGTAATCAAAAAGCACAGGTCTGGTCAGTCCCGGACAGTCGCTCTCTATCTGCTGCTGAAAAAGGCATGCAAGTCTGAAATTCTGCATATAATCAGGCATATTCATTGTTCCGTCATCACAGCCTGAGACAATCATTATCTGGGCCGCTTTTTTTCCTGAAATCTCAGTTACGGGAGCAATCAGATCATTTTCAGATGCGATTGCATCTCTGTGTATATCCAGCACAACCTTTATTTCAGGATTTTCACGAAGGATTTTCTTTACTGTTTCTGCACTTCTGTCATATGAACCGGTATAGGACGGATAATCATGTATGGTTTTATCATGAATCACATTTATTCCATATTTCTCTATTTCTTTTTTCATAGCATCACCAATTGCTGTAACATTCATATCTTCATCCGATGTACGATAGGAAAAGGAGCTGTCATAAAACTCTCTTTCAAATGGTTCAAAACTCTCAGTTGTATGTGTATGCATTATAAGTACCTGGGGATTTCCTCCGAGACTCACTGTGAATTCAGGCATTTTACGACTCTGAGACAATAGAAGATACTCGGATTCATCAGTACAGTTTCTGACTTGTCCGCCTTTGTCGAGATTGAAGTACTGACTTCCGCTGTAGCTGCCAAATGTCTGGGAAATCACTCTTCCTGAATGTACATCACTTATTTCCGGATAAGGCAAAACTTCACTTTTATCTTCTTTACCCTGTACATCTTCTGTATACTTCTCTTCTATCCATCCGTAACCGTGTGAAAGCATTGGTTTAAAATCATATTCATTCAAACCGGTTTCCGTACCTACTTTTATCTCTGAAAACACTGAAACCGCTTCGCCGATACCATCTATTCCTCTTACAATACCCGCTGCAACTACTGGTGAAAGAAGGAGTCCCGAAGTTACACAGATTATATTTTTCATTTTATTATTTTTTCTTTTCATTTTCTCACCTTCTGTTTCAGGTTTCATTGTTTTCCCTGTATAAATATATACTCATATTTCAGAAAAATTATTCGCCTTAAAGGAGGAGTTTTATGAAAAAAAAGATTTATGTACTTATTCTCCCGCTCGCCGCATTTATTTTATGCTTTGCAGTTTCGAAGTTGTTTATTTCACTTATGGAAATAACCCGTTATCAGTGTCCGATAAGGCTTATAACAGGTTTTATCTGTCCCGGATGCGGATCCACAAGAGCTCTTAAGTTTTTTCTGAAAGCCGATTTTGTTTCATCTCTAAGATGCAATCCGGTAATTATACTTGGAACTGTTTCACTTATAATCATGTATATCCAGCTTTTTTTTAATACTTTTGGAATAAACAAAAAAATAATTCCCGAAAATAAAGTATTTTACTTTATCATATCAGGAATTATTTTTACTTATCTTATTCTGAGAAATTTTATACCAGCTCTTCAGCCTGTATAAATCAGCAATTATTCTGCTGACTCAATTGCTGATGCCATGCTCTGCATCATCTGATCCATAGTCTGTTCAGCTTCTTCTTCTGTGATAAGACCATCATCAATCATATCATCAATTACCGGCGGATATGTACCGTATTCTTCGTACTCTTCCATGTATGACTGTGCATTCTGACCGAAATCCATCCAGCCGTCAATGTATGGCATCATAGGAACAAGACTGATTGCTGTAATAACACTTATTATCATTGTAATTCCTGAAGTAATAAGACCAGCAACTGCAAGACCCTTACCACCCTTGTGCTTAACAAGAGATACAATAGCAAGAATAATACCTATAATTGCAAAAGGAAATCCTATACAGCAGCAGAGCATACTGAGAATACCAAGTATAAGTGAAGCTACACTTAAGCCCTTTGAAGCATTCTGTTCTTCCATTTTGTTTTCCTCCTTCTTTATTAATTGTTTATATCAGAACTCACATTCACTTAATTTTTCAAGATCATATGGAGTTCTCTGATATACGCAGTAATTCAGCCAGTTTGAAAACATAAGGTTTGCATGTCCTTTCCATCTGAAAAGAGGAGAGTTTTCAGGATTATCATCAGGAAAATAGTTAAACGGAACCTTTATATCCATTCCCTTTTCCTTATCTCTGAAGTATTCCTGCGCAAGTGTATCCCGGTCGTATTCGCTGTGACCGGTGATAAAATACTGTCTTCTGTTTTTGTTGCATATTATATACACGCCTGAAATATCCGATTCGCTGATAATATTGAGCTGCGGAACCTTCTCCACATCTTCTCTTCTTATCTCTGTATGTCTTGAATGGGGTACAAAAAACTCTTCGTCAAATCCTTTAAGGAGCTGAGACTGTTTTCTGAGTACTTTATGAGGAAACACACCAAACATCTTCTCAGACAGGTCATGCTTTTTAATACCAAAATGATAGTAAAGCCCGGCCATTGCCCCCCAGCAGATATGCATGGTTGAGTAAACGTTGGTTTTGGACCATTCCATTATTTCACAGACTTCATCCCAGTAATCAACATCTTCATACTCAAGGTGTTCAACAGGTGCTCCTGTAATAATCAGGCCGTCATATCTGTTGTCCTTTATATCCCTGAAAGTTTTATAAAAGGTATTGAGATGACTTACCGATGTATTTTTGGAAACATGTGATTCAACATGTACAAAGTCAACATCAACCTGAAGTGGTGTATTGCTGAGAAGTCTCAGAAACTGCGTTTCAGTTTCTATCTTTTTAGGCATAAGGTTAAGAATCGCTATTCTAAGTGCACGTATATCCTGATGTTCTGCAATATTATCAGGCATTACAAATATGTTTTCGTCCAGCAGTGTTTTGTAAGCCGGAAGGTCAGTTGAGATCTTGATTGGCATATTAAACCCTCCTTACTTTCATTATATTTTAAAACAGGCGAATCTTTGCATAAAAAATTCACCTGTTTTTTAGTTAAGAAAAATTATTACACCGGATGAACCTGTTTTTCCTTATCGGAATGTTTACCGTCAACACCGTATTTTTTGTTTCTTCTCTTTTCAAAGAACTTAACAGCTACCTGTCCGAACTGTGCATAGCTGAGTACATCTTCTTCCTGTTCAACCCATTCAGCACATTCTTCACGGATTGTATCAAGTTCAGGCTTGAGAAGGTCTGCAGGGCGACAGTCAATAGGTTCTGCGTCACCGATAATCTTCTTTCTGAATTCAGGATCAATCGGAACCGGCGTCTTGCCGTATTCGCCTCTTACAACACCCTTGAATTCCTTTGTTACTGTCTTGTAGCGTTCACCTGTAATTACGTTGAATACAGCCTGTGTACCGATAATCTGTGAAGTTGGAGTAACAAGCGGAATGAAGCCCGCATCCTTTCTTACTCTTGGTACTTCATTGAGAACGTCATTAAGCTGATCTTCCTTGCCTGCCTGCTTAAGCTGTGAAAGAAGATTTGAAAGCATACCGCCAGGTACCTGATAGATAAGAGCGTTTGCGTCAACTGCAAGCATCTTTGGATCGATAAGTCCGCTGTCGATATATTTCTTTCTCAGTTTCATAAAGTATTCTCTGATTTCTGTAAGAAGAACGAGGTCAAGACCTGTATCATATTCTGTACCCTGAAGCGCAGCTACCATTGATTCTGTAGGTGCATGGGATGTACCGAGGGCAAGCGGTGACATAGCTGTATCGATATAATCAACACCTGATTCAACTGCCTTGAGCATGCACATTGAAGCAAGACCTGATGTGTAGTGAGTATGGAGCTGAACCGGAATGCTTACAGCACCCTTGATAGCCTTGATAAGCTCCTCTGTTCTGTACGGAGTAAGAAGAGCCGCCATATCCTTAAGACAAATTGAATGAGCGCCTGCTTCTTCAATCTGCTTGGCATAGTTTACATAGTATTCTGTTGTAAAGATGTCACCTGTTGTATATGAAATGGCAACCTGAGCGTGACCGCCCTCTTTTCTTGTTGCCTTAATAGCTGTTTCAAGATTTCTGATGTCGTTAAGAGCATCAAAAATTCTGATAATGTCCATACCGTTAGCTACGATTTTCTGAACAAAGTATTCAAGTACGTCGTCTGCATAGTGACGGTATCCGAGCATATTCTGTCCTCTGAAGAGCATCTGAAGCTTTGTGTTCGGAAGATTCTTTCTGAGGATGCGAAGTCTCTCCCACGGATCTTCATCAAGGAATCTGAGGCATGAGTCAAATGTAGCGCCGCCCCAGCATTCGATTGAGTGATAGCCTACCTTATCCATCTTCTCAAGGATTGGAAGCATATCTTCAATCGGCATACGTGTAGCAAGAAGAGACTGGTGTGCGTCACGAAGGACAGTTTCTGTAATTCCTATTTTCTTAGCCATTGTATGTTAACCGCCTTTCAGTTATTACAGAATTGTAGCAAGAGTGTCTGAAGCGTTTACTGTATCGCCCTTCTTGGCAATAACGCTTGTAACCTTACCGTCACAAGGTGCAACGATATCGTTTTCCATCTTCATAGCTTCGAGAACCATGAGAACCTGACCCTTTGTTACTGTATCGCCTGTGTTTACCTTTACGTCAAGAATATTGCCCGGCATTGGTGCTGTTACCTTTGTGCCTTCTCCTGCCGCAGGTGCAGGTGCTGCTGAAGGTGCAGGTGCTGCTGCAGCCGGAGCTGAAGGTGCTGCTGCCTGAACCGGTGCTGAACCGTCTGTGATTTCTTCTACTGCAACATCATATGCTTTACCGTTTACTGTAATATTAAATCTTTTCATAATTAAAACTCCAATTCTGAATATCGTAAATTTATACCGTTTACTATATTAAAGATTAAAGCGGGAAGTTATTATGTTTCTTCGGAAGAGTTGATATTCTCTTGCCTGAAAGAACTTCAAGTGCCTCTGCAATCTTTGATCTTGTCTGTTCTTCAGAAATAATCTCATCCACACCGTTTCTGTATGCTGCCTTTTCAGCTGTTGCATATTCAGCAATGTATTCTGCAGCAAGTTCATTTCTCTTCTGTGAAACATTTACTGCACCGGCAAGTTTTTCGTGCCAGAGGAATTCTACTGCTGTAACAGGGTTAAGAGGTGAGATTACTGCACTGTTCCATGCAAATGTGAAATCTGCGTTTGCACCCTTGCCTGCAAGAGCAACGAAAGCAGGACCATAAGCATTTCCTGTTACAAGTGTAATCTTTGCCGTTGTAGCTTCTGCATATGCACCGGCAAGCATTGTCATATTTCTTACACTTCCTGCCTCTTCCTCATCACCGTCAAATCCTTCTGTATCAACTACAGTAATAACAGGAATACCGAACGCATCACATGTTCTTACGAAACGTGCAATCTTTGCACTGTCACCAGCTGTAAGTTTGTCTTCTGTTTTATTTGTGGCTGCAATACCAACTGTTGAACCTGCAACAGTTGCAAGTGCTGTATATGAAGCCTTTCCGAAACCATCATAAAGTTCAGTTACTGAATCTGCATCCGTGATATTTGATACGATATCTGAAAGACTGCCGCCTGCTGAATAAGTGTTTTCATCATATTCGTATACAGGAACCGATGTAAGGTTGTTTTCAGGAATAAGCCTCAAAAGTTCCTTTGCTGCTTCAACGGCCGCAATATCATTATCACATACAATGGCTGCCGTACCGGCCTTCTTTGCATCTTCGGCTGACCCTTTACCGTTTGGTGCAACGAAAAGCTCACTTTCCTTAGTCATTACAACAAAGTCTGCCGAGCATGCAAGCATAGCTGCGCTTCCTGCACATACGCCTGCAATTACTGAAATCTGCGGAACAACACCTGAAACAGATGCTGCTGTACCAATCATCTCACCGTATGCATTGAGTGAATCAATTGTTCCGTCAATAAATGCACCGTTTGAATCATGAATTCCGACTACCGGTCTTCCTGTCTTCGCTGCAAGTGAATAAAGCTTTGATATCTTCTGTGCGTGAACTGTTCCTACAGCCCCGCTGTTTACTGTCCTGTCCTGTGAATAAGCGTAAACAAGTCCGCCGTTCACATATCCGTACGCTGTTATAACACTGGTGAGACTGTCCTTTTCCATTGATAATGAATTTATCTCTGTATAAACACCATCATCAAAGAGAGCAGAAAGTCTTTTATGTGCTGCACTGTCTAAATTTTTATCAATCTGCATATAAAATTCCCTTTCTGAGATATTAATGGTTGATTTTAAGCGATTAACGGAATAACACATCTGTTAATCAAACATTATAATGATAACATATTTTTATCGGTTTTGCAATAGTCTTGCCAATTTCTTTATTTTTTCATTAAATATTTAATGGTAATTTATGTGGTAAAAATCTGCTTTTGCCCCGGAATTTATCTGTCCTCGCCAAGAGCATTTCTGATTGCGCGGAGTTCTTCCGGTTTAAGCTCACGCCAGGCACCCGGTTTAAGCATACCGAGCTTAAGAGGACCTATACTTATTCTTCTGAGCCGGGCAACTTCAAGTCCTACTACTTCGCACATTTTTCTGATCTGTCTGTTTCTGCCTTCACGGATAGTCATGAGAAGTACTACTCTTCCAGGTTCCTTGGAAAGAACATTGATAACTGCAGGCTGAGTTTTGTGTCCGTCAATTTCCATGCCTGATGACATTGTGATAAGCTGCTCATCCGTTATATCAGGACGTACTGTAACACGGTAAGTTTTTGCAAGATGCTTTGACGGATGCATAACACTGTTTGCAAAATTTCCGTCATTTGTAAAGAGCAGAAGTCCTTCTGAATTTTTGTCAAGTCTTCCTACAGGATAAACTCTTTCCTCAACACCCTCAAGAAGATCCATAACGCACTTGCGGTCAAGTTCGTCTGATACGGTTGTAACGTAGCCTCTTGGTTTGTTGAGCATAAGATAAATATAATTTTTCTTCTTCGGTCTGTATAGTTTCTCACCGCAGACTGTTATCTCATCTCTGTAACCTGCCTTGTCGCCAAGCTTAACCGGATGACCGTTTACCTTTACCTTGCCTCTGAGAATTAATTCTTCAGCCTTTCTTCTTGAACAGTATCCACTGTCTGCAATGATTTTCTGTATTCTTATCAGTTCCATTAGATCATTCCTTTCATACCGCAGGGAAAATCCAGCTCCGGCTGTCTGCGGATTTAAACAGCCGTACATACATGGAATTATTATATCATGTTTTACTGTACTGTGTCAATTAAAGAAAAAATTAAAAAAGCAGAACTATTATTCAGTTCTGCTTTGATTTCATAAGTTATTTTGCATGATTAAGCAGTTCGCCCTGTTTCTGAAGGAGAAATGAGCATACTGCATCTTCATTTTCAGTGTTGTCGACTATCCTGCCGATATAGCTCATATGACCGTTTCTTCCGTCAGAGCTTCTTCTGATTATTCTGCAGGTAAGATCAACGTATTTTCTCTTGTTCAGCTGGAGTCCGAAGCTTAAAACCGCCCCCATATCGAAATGATGACTGCTTGTAAATTTCACACCGTTAATACTCATATTTTTTATTGTGATGTCTGCTGAAGCAGCTCTTCCGGTATATGTGTTTTCATAACGTGCATGCAGTGAAAGGTTCATATCTACTCTGAATGAACTGCGGCGTTCCCTGTCAACAATTCCGAAAATATCAGTAAGAGTAAGAGTTCCGAAAGAATATGTATAAACCTTTCCCTCAATTACTCTGAATCCAAGCTTTGAATTTATTATATTAATCTTTACACGAAAACCAAACGGAACTGATCTGAACGCCTTGCTTTTAATATGAAGTTTAATCTTGTCTTCAGAAACAGATGAAATGCGACCGGTAGTGATAAAAGTATTTTCTGTTGTTTTTATTTCGCAGACTGAGCCTTCATATCCGGCCGGAATAACTAATTCTGCCATATTATCACCTCTCTGAAAAGTTAATTTTTTTCGTTTGCCGCTTTCAGAAGCCGTGCATATATTGCTGCAACAACCTCGTACAGTTCAGGCGGAACTGTGCTTCCTACTTCAAGCATACACATCAGTGAGGCAGCACTGTCATCGCGGTAGACGGGTATGCCATTGTGCTCTGCTATCTCGATAATCTTGTTGGCTATCTCACCGTATCCTGAAGCTATTATGACAGGAGCAAGGTCTCTGTCAGTGTTGTATTTTAAGGCAACAGCCTTGTTTTTGTTAGATTTTGACATTAATTCCAGTCCTCTTTACTGATAGTCCTTCAAACACATCAACAAGCGAACGCGGCTGTTTCAGTGTTCTTACAGTTACAGAGTTTATTCTGTAGTCTGAAAAATCAGCACACTTCCTGAATTCCTTTGAAAAACTGCTGACGTAATCAATTACTTCATCAGAACAGTAGAGCACAAAGTCGATATCATCATTTCTTACGAACAGTTCCGCTTCCATCTTTCCGAGATTGTCCATATCAAATACCAGAAGCATATGAATCTGCCTTGTAACGTTATCCGGAGAATCCCTGTTTTCATCCGGGTCAATCCATATCTCTGCAAAAGATGCCACATCTTCATATTCGACAGGTATAACAAAATGAAGAAGAGGGGTAAAGTTACTCGGCGATGAAAGCATACTGTGAATTATTGTTTCAACAGCTTCCGAATCAAGAGCCTTTATTTCTTCACTTTCACTCTGAAGCTTAAGAATATCAGTAATAATATTCATTACCTTTGAGTCGGAAAGTTTTCCCCTTCTGTCACGATTTTCATAAAAAGACAGATGATCATAGAGAAGCTGCAGAAATTCAGACTTATCGTTCTCTCTGAGCATTGTCATAAGATGATTCACCGACGAAGTAAGAAAATCCGGATCATTATTATACCGTGAAATGTTGTATCTTATCATCGATATAAGCCGCTCTGTCTGTGTGTTAAAAAGAACACTTCGCTCAACTTCAGTAAGCACGGCAAGAGCTTCTGATTTAAGTTCGGAAAATTCTTCTTCTGCTCCATCTGAAAAAAATCTTTCTGATATAAGTTTAAGTGTGGCAGAAACTTCCCTGCTTGCTTTCATCTGAGTGGAAAGAAAATCAAAACTTGCGGAAAGCGCCTTCAGTATATCTGTTTTGCTTTTTTCACAGTTTACTGCCTTAAGTACAGATATTACCGCTTTCTTGAATTCAGGACTTTTATTTTCAGAAAGAACATCTCTGAGGAAATCAAAAAATTCGCCCTTGAATGCAGTGGAGGAATTCTCCTGATTAATCATCTCATCAGCAATCTCTTCCGGAAGAAGATTAAGTTCGGAAAAAAGCTGCTGCATTTCTTCAGTGAACGCACCGTTCTGTATCGGAATCAGAGCAACTATATCCATCATCATATAGATATTTCTCATGAAACCGGCAGTAACCTGCGGATCCGAAAGAAGATTCATAAATACAGCCGGTCCCCGCTGATTGTGTATATCTCCGTTATGCTGCCTTAACAGTTCAGAATCCGAAGGTGTCTGCTTTACACGGGAAGTATCCTGATAATCAACTCGTTCAGCCTCTGCTGACTTATGCTCCGATACAGGCTGAACAATGTTTCGGTTTGTTATTGGAGTAGCAAATTTTTCGATATTTGCCATCTTTTATTATCCTCTCAATGAATTTACCAGCTGTTCTATCTCGTCAGCTGTGGTTACTACTTTCGAGGAAAACTGATAAGCTCTCTGGGCAACGATGAGGTTGGTCATCTCCTGGGAAAGTTCAACATTGGACGACTCAAGCGAACCCTGATAAATGGTATAGTCAGCACGACTCGCTGCCTGTGGTTCACCTGAATTTTCGCTTACAAGAAAACTTCCGCCGTCAGTTCTTATCAGACCGTTCGGATTTGTAAACGAAAATACTCCCAGTCTTGGTTTTACTGTATCAGTATCAATTGTATTTGTCTCAGGCTTATAGTCGAGCTGGATCTTCTGATTGTTCTGGTCAAGGACATACTTTCCCTCTGCATTTACAAGAAAAGCTGCATTGCCTTCAATACTTACATCAAAGGAACCGTTTCTTGTATACTCAATTCTTCCTGTATCATTCTGAACTGCAAACAGACCGTCTCCGGCAATCAGAAAGTCAAGAGGATATTCAGTGGACTGGTATTTTCCCTGAGTAAAGTTAAGGTCATCATGAAACATCTGCACGCCGTGGCCTTCTTTAATTTTGTTATTTTCATCACGTTCACGGTTTATGTTTACATCCATATTTGTATTAACAAGCTCACGGAACTCCGGAATTGTTGCCTTATATCCGACAGTAGCTGAATTAACAACATTATGTCCGATAATATTCATATCTTTCTGATATGCACGGAGCCCCGACGCACCGGTATAAAATGCTTTGTTCATTTTTAATCCCCCCTGTTTTTAGCTGATGCTGGATAACCCTGCTGCTTTTTCATTAATTTTATCAACCATTTTTAACGCAGAAGCACATGCCTGCAGCGCACGCTGAGCTTCGATAAGACCTGTATATTCTTCGTTCATATCAACATTGGACTGTTCAAGATGATTCTGGTACACTGTTGTAACATCCATAATCTCCGCATTTTCAGCTATGAACATTCCGTTGTCAAATTTTCTTATCTCAGTTCCTTCAGCAGGTGCTGTTACGAGAAGTCTGTCCACAAAAACACCATCCGAATTGTACACAAGTCCATGAGGAGTAATTGAAAAATCCGATCCTCCGACATTCAGGTCACCGTTTCTTCCCTGAACACGTCCTATTCCGTCAAGAACAAGATAGCCTTCCGCATCAATATTAAAATTACCGTTTCGAGTCAGATATGTGTTGTTGTTTCCTGCTATATTAAAATATCCTTTTCCCACAAGTGCCATATCATAAGGGTTTTCTGTTTCCTTAAGATAGCTTTCATCATGCAGTGTTTCAACTTCCTCCGTATACACTGCAGGATCTCCTTCACCTATCCTGTGATAAACTCCGTTTTCAAGCCTTGTCAGAAAATTATGTTCATATGTAGTCTGAATCATTCTCTGTGCTTTATAGCCTACAGTCTGGTTATTGCTGATATTGTTGCCAATAATATTAACATTTCTCTGCTGATTTAATATACCTGACCCGGCTGTGTAAAATCCTGATAACATTATATACTGCCCCCTGATTTATTTTAAATATTCCTCCATTACCGCCTTTATCTTTGAAACTGCTTTTGAACAAATCTGAGATACCCTCTGAACACTGACTTCAAGAACCTGTGAAATTTCACTGAGGTTAAGATTTTCGAAGTAGTAAAGTGTGATTACAAGTCTCTCACGTTCGTTAAGCGACTCTATTGCTGTTCTGAGCTTTTCTCTCATTTCATTTCTGAGAAACTGTTTCTCAGGTGTTGTATAGTCACTCGTTGCTGAATCAAGCAGCGAGCTCATCTGATTTACATTCTGGATAAGTTCCTCAAAGGAAAATGTTACAGAGCCTGCAACCTCATAATTGTACTGTCTGAGCTTTGCCACTGATATTCCAAGCTTTGCTGCGAGTTCTTCCTCGTTAGGCTCTCTTCTCAGTTCTGAGCAAAGTTCAGAACGTGCATTTGCTATTTCCCTTGCAGCTGTTCTTACTCTTCGCGGTATCCAGTCCTGTTTTCTTACAAGATCGATAATACCGCCACGCACCCTCATGAATGCATACGATTCAAATTTCATTCCCTTTGAACCGTCAAACTTGTCAATACAGTCAATCAAAGTGATTATTCCGTTATTTACCATATCCTCTGTCTGGGCATATCCGGATGACAACCCTCTAAGCTGCATTGCAGCAGTCTTAGCTATGTAGCTGTAATTCATTACCAGTTCATTTCTCAGTCTTACATCTTTTGTCTGATGATACTGTGCAAGAAGCTCGGCAGCTTTTTCCTCTGAAAGCCGCTCTTCTGTTTTAGTCAAGAATAATCACCGCCTTTCGAATTATTTTCCCTGTCTGATTATTACCGCACAGGCAGTTTACTGTATGGCTATATTTCCAAGAGCCTGTATCTGAATCTGGGTATCTATCTCACTGAATGAGAGTACAACGATATTAGGGTAAAACTGGTCAATAAGCTTTTTGAAGTATACTCTTACGATTGGTGAAGTAAGAATAACCGGAGTCTGCACCAGTTCCTTTATCCTGTCAACCTGTTCAGTTGTAGCAGTGATAATCTTCTGTATGCTCTGCTGGTCAAGTGCAAGATATGAACCGTTGTCAAGTTTTTTGACAGCACCCATAATCATATTTTCAACACTCGGATCAAGGCTTATTACCTTCATCTGATTTGCCTCTGTAAACTTACGTGAGATAGTACGCTTAAGTGCCTGTCTTACATATTCAGTAAGCATATCAGTATCCTTTATCTTCTGTCCGTAATCACCGAGTGTTTCAAGAATTGTTTCAAGATCCCTGATTGGAACATCTTCCTGAAGCAGCCTGCTCAGTACCTTCTGAAGGTCGCTTACTGAAACAATTGCCGGAACAGTGTCGTTTACAATAGCAGGATTTGTCTTCTTAAGATTTTCAAGCATATTGTTTATCTCAGCACGGTTAAGTATCTCATATGCATGGGATTTGATAACCTCAGAAAGATGAGTGATGATAACGGAAACCGGATCGATGAGAGTGTAGCCAAGAAGCTCAGCCTTGACCTTCTGCTCTTCATTAATCCACTTTGCCTTGATTCCGAAGGCAGGCTCAATTGTTTCAATACCATCGATAACGTCTTCACTCTCTGACGGAGCAAGTCCGAGGTAATGGTCAACAAGAATATCTCCTCTTGCTACCTCTTCACCTTTTATACAAATGGAATACTGGTTAGGATTGATTCTGTTGCTGTCCTTAAGCTGAACAGGCGGAATAATCATACCCATTTCCAGAGCATACTGTTTTCTGAACATTACAACACGGTCAAGAAAGTTTCCTCCGCTTGCCTCATCAACAAGAGGAATCAGACTGTAACCGAATTCTATGCGAAGCTGCTCAACATTAAGAAGTCCGTAGAGATTATCAATGTTGCGGTAGTATGATGCTTCACTTACTATTTCTTCTGAAGGAAGTCCTTCGTCGAGAACACCGGCATCTGCTGCAGGAGATTTCTTTTCATTACGTGAAAGCAGTACGCCGCAGGTAATAAGCATAGCGGAAAGCAGAATAAGCTGAACCGGAGGAAATCCGATAAACATAAGAAAAAGAAGTGCTATACCGGAAATAATAAGTACCCTCGGCTGTGAAAGAAACTGCTTCTTAAAATCGTCATTCAGTTCTGCTTCAGCTGAAGAACGGGTAACAATCATACCGGTTGAAACTGAAATAAGGAGCGCAGGTACCTGGGACATAAGTCCGTCACCTACTGTAGCGATTGAATATGTACCAAGCACATCCTCAACACCCGTCATGGCGCCAATTGCAATACCTCCCACAAGGTTGATTACAGTAACTACAATTGACATGATTGAGTCACCCTTAACAAACTTGGAAGCACCGTCCATCGCTCCGAAAAAAGCTGATTCACGCTGAATCTTGGCACGTCGTATCTTCGCCTCTTCATCTGTTATGGCACCTGAATTAAGGTCGGCGTCAATTGCCATCTGTTTACCAGGCATAGCATCGAGTGTAAAACGTGCTGATACTTCGGCTACTCGCTCTGAACCCTTGGTAATTACAAGCATCTGAACAAGAACTATAATGAGAAATATAACAAGTCCGACAGCGACATCTCCTCTGATAACAAACTGTCCGAATACCTTAACTACCTCACCGGCATATCCTGCATTGGTCAGAATGGAACGTGTGGAGGAAATATTAAGTCCGAGACGGAAAAGTGTTGTTATGAGAAGGAGAGTCGGAAATATTGAGAATTCAAGCGGTTCCTTTACATACATGGACATCATCAGTATTACGAGTGAAAGTCCGATCTGGAAAATGAACAAAAAATCGAGAATTGCAGTCGGAAGCGGTATGATAAGTAAAAAGACTATCAGTACTACGAATGCTGTTACGATATTGTTCGTAAATTTTGAAAAGTTTTTCAAATCAGTTCAAATCCTTTTTATTCTTGCTGTAAATATGAGCCAGAATCTCAGCTACAGGATTGTAGAATTCCTTTGGAATCTCCATACCAACTTCTACTGCCGCATAAAGAGCTCTGGCAAGAGGAATGTTTTCAACTACAGCTACTTCATTTTTTTCAGCTATTTCTATAATTTTTAATGCAAGCTTGTCCTGGCCCTTGGCAACAACCGCAGGAGCACCCTGCTTCTGATGATCATACTTCAGAGCTACTGCAAAATGTGTAGGGTTTTTAATTACAACATCTGCATTAGGAACTTCCTGCATCATTCGCTGGCGGGCCATCTCCTGCTGCTTCTGTTTGATACGCCCCTTTATCTGAGGATCACCTTCGATATTTTTATACTCTTCCTTGACTTCCTGTTTGGTCATACGAAGATTCTTGATGTACTGAAATCTCTGATACATATAGTCGGCAACAGCTACTGCTGCAAAAGCAACTACTACCTTATTTATTATATCAAAAATTACGTTTCCTGTAAATAGTGCAACATCCTCAATTGAGCTGTCGATTAATTTAGGCAGTTCAGCAAGTCTGTTTTTTATGCATATATATATTATATACATTAACAGAACAATTTTCAATAGGGATTTTAAAACTTCTACAAATCCTTTTAAAGAAAACAGTTTTTTTATACCCTGTATAGGATTCATTCTGTCAAATTTTGGACGAAGCGTTTTAAAATTCACAAGAAGTTTTGTCTGAGCAAGCGAGACTATAACAGCAACAAGTCCGACTATAAGAAGAAGCGGAAATGACGCTACGGCATATCTCAGAGCACACTTTATAAACAGATCCTGAAGAGACGATACATCGAGTGTATTCATCTGTGAAATATTACTCATCTGATCAGTAATACCGCTGATAAGCTGTGACTGAACAAGCGGATAAAGTAACTTAAACCCGTAAAATGAAACAACCATTGTCAGCGCAATGGTTACTTCCTTACTTTGAGGAACATTACCTTCCTTCCTGGCGTCTTCGAGTTTTTTCCCGGTAGGCTGTTCGGTTTTTTCTCCTGAAGACTCTGCCATTGTAATCCCCCCTTTTTTAACCGGTCTTTATTACGAACTACGAAACAAGGACGTTAAGTGCCTCTTTCATGTAATCAAACATTAATATTATATAATTCTCCACAAAAACAGTTATAGGTTTTGCGAGAATAAAAAGCGTTACTATTGCAAGAAGAATTTTAAACTGCATATTTATTACAAAGATATGAATCTGCGGTATGAGTTTCATAAGTATACCCATTCCTATTTCAAGAATAAACTCCATTGCAACAAAAGGAAATGCAAGCCTTACTGCAACTGAAAAAACTGAAGAAAAAACAGTTATTCCAAATGAAGCAGCTGCACTCAGATTTATCCCTGCTGCACCGGCAGGAATAATGTCGTATGAATCAACGGCTATCTTTATGAGTACAAGATGACTGTTGGTTGCAAAAAAATATGCCATATAGACAAGATTGATAAGATTTCCTGTAAATGCTGACTGCACTCCGGTTCCCGGATCCATTACCTTGGCCATTGATAATCCAAACTGCATATCAAGAATATCTCCGACAAATGCAAGCATATAGAAAAATATATTGAATATACATCCCAGGAGCCAGCCGACAGCAATCTCTCTGATAATACAAAGTACCAGTTCAAAGTCATCAGTCTGAACAGGTACCGGTATCAAAGGGGCAAGAAGCAGGGTGGAAAAAAATACTATTCCCGTCCTGACCATTGCCGGAATATTATTTCTGGTCATTATCGGATTGAAACCAATAACAGCTGCCAGTCTGACAAAAACCAGAACATAGATATTAAGATTTTCAATTATTATATTCAGCTCTGTCAAACCGGCACCTACATTCCTGCAATTTTATCAAAAATCATTGTGAAAAATTCCTGTATAATATTTATCATCCATGATCCAAGTACAAGAAGCATAAGTGCAATCACTATTACCTTAGGAACAAAGGTAAGCGTCTGCTCATGAATCTGCGTGGCAGCCTGAAAGATAGCAACTATAAGTCCTATCACTATACTTGCTATCAGAACAGGTGCTGCAAGCTTGAACGCAGCATACATGGCATTCATAAAAAGATCAAGCACATCAGACTGAGTCATAAACAACACCTCTTCTAATTAAAACTTATTATCAGCGACTCAATCAGCAGATTCCATCCGTCAGCCACGATAAAAAGCATGAGCTTGAAAGGCATGGAAATCATTGCCGGAGGAAGCATCATCATACCCATTGCCATAAGGGTACTTGATACTACAAGATCAATTATCAGAAACGGAATATAGAGTAAAAATCCTATAAGAAATGCTCTCTTCAGTTCACTTGTAATAAACGCCGGAGCGATTATAAACAGGCTCAGTTCTGTGAGCTTGTCCTGTGAATCATAGTCTTCCATCTCAATAATTTCATTTGTATTCGCAAGTGTCATAAACATGTTCAGATCCTCATCATAAACCTGTTTAAGCATAAAAACTTTAAGAGGCTTCTGCCCTTCCTCAAGAGCTTCTTCAAGCTCTATGGTTCCGGCTTTATACGGATCATATGCCTCAGTTTTTATCTGGGAAAAAACCGGAAACATAATAAATATTGAAATAAACAGCGATAACCCTACAATAACCTGATTCGGCGGTGAATTCGCAACACCCATTGCATTTCTGAGAAATGAAAAAGAGATTATTATTCTTGTGAAACATGTAAGCATCATAAGAAATGTAGGTATAAGTGCAATAAATGCCAGCAAAAACAGCAAATCAAGCGTGCTTGATCCACTGTCAGCTGCGCCTGAGTTCAAATCTATTTTTATTGACGGTGACTCTGCAGATACGCCCTGTGAGATAACCCCCAGAAGCAGTATCAATACAACAAAACTCAGCATAAATCCTATACCGAGTTTCATAATTTTCTTTCTGAAGAGAACATTATTTTTTGTTTTCATCATTGTTCTCCTTTTGCTTAAAATTTTTCATCTTATCTCCAAGCACTGTTTTAAATGCCTGTACAAAATCCGGAGTCTGCGGCACCTCAGATCCGGTGCCGTTCTCCGTAAGACTCAGCTGACTTTCGTCAACATCGCAGATATATTCCATATGATCCCTGCTGACTCCAATAAGTACTGTCTTATCCCCTGCCTTAACTATCATAAGAAACTTGTCCTGACTCAGACGAACTGTATCAAGAATTTTTATATTCTTTCCGCTCATTCCTGTGCTTACAGAATATTTTTTCCCTATATATTTTGTAGTTATATATGCAAGATAAAGTATTACTGCGAACAGTACAAGAGTAAACAATACTGTAAAGACTCTTGCTATCGGTGATTCATTCAAAAATAATGCCTCCAGTTAAGGTTAATTTTTATTCTTCATTCTGTTCTTCTGAATTTTCATAGTATTCATTCAGAGCAGGAACTTCCTCTATTTTTACATCATCCGTATTTTCATTATATATCGGTTTGGATTCCTCCTGTTTCTGAATATCGTCCATAAACTTTCTGGAAGAAATTATTTCAGTTATTCTGACTCCGAAGTTTTCATCGATAACTATTACGTCCCCCCGCGCCACTGTCTGATTATTCGCAATAACATCTACAGGAGCACCGGCCTGTTTTTCAAGCCGGATAATGGAACCCTGTGCAAGACTCAGAACTTCACTCATCTTAAGCTTTGTTCTACCTATCTCAACACGTACATCAAGAGGAACATCCATAAGCAGGTGTGTATAGTCTGCTGAAACATCCCTTAAATCTTTTTCACCTGCTGAAAAATCAGGAAAGCTTGCTTCCTTTACATTAATGCTTTTAGCTTTTTTCATTATAACATCTCCTTGGAAATACTGTACTCATTCAGGCAAATCCCCTGTTTTCTGAGAAGATGCGTCAAAAGATGCTCCCATCGCTTTAAGAAAATCTGAATTTCTTGAAAGTTCACTGTTTTTATTGATAATAGCTATCTCAACACGTCTGTTCTTTGTACGGCCTTCTTCAGTATCGTTATCGGCTATCGGGAAGTTATTACCTAATCCCATCGGAAGCAGCAGACCCGACGGTATACCGGATCTGTGTTCAAAAAAGTTTGAAATATTTCCGGCACGTTCTGAAGAAAGAAGTCTTGAGTCGACCGTTGAAGTCGGACTCTTTGCCGTATGTCCCTTTATCATAATAAGTGATACGTCATCCTGAACACTGGCCAGACATTCTCCGAAAAACTGGAGAACCTCTTCACTTTCAGGCTTTATTGCTGAACTGTCCGGTTCAAAAATAACGTTGTCTTTAAACTGAATAAAAATATTTTTTGCATTCTGCGAGTCCGACATGTCAGTTGATCCGTCCATAGGCTTCTCCTGTTTGCCGTCCTCACCTTCATTTCCGCTCTCACCCGATGCTGCCAGTTCCTCTGACTGCTGGACAAGAACGCTGTTATTAAGATCATGCTCTTCAATGTATGTCATGATTTTTTCATACAAAGCATCAATAGCTGAATTATAAATAGTTCCGTCCTGAGGATTTTCATCTTCAAACTGTCCTATGAACACTCCGTCTCCGCCTTTTTCTCCGGAAAGATCAGATTCCTCAAAAACAACAACATCAACCTTTTCATCACCGTCAATTTTAAAAGCAGAAACAAGTGCTGTCCACTTTTCCTCAACTATTGTTGACATACTGTACAGCATTACGAAAAATGTCAGAAGCAGTGTTACCATGTCGCCATAGGTATCCATCCAGCTTCCGCCGCTTTCCTCCTCCTGTTTTTTCTTCGCCACAATAACACCTCCCGGTTTTCAGTTTTTTTCTGATTGTTTATTTGTTCTTGCTGCCGGCCGGTGCAGGTGTTGATGAAGGGAGAAGACGCATGAGCTTCTCTTCAATGAACTGAGGATTGTCACCGTCCTGAATGGACTGCACACCTTCCTTGATAATTACCTTGCAGAGCATTTCTTCTTCATGGCGCTTTTTAAGCTTGTTTGCTATAGGCTTACCGATAAGGTTGGCAAGAATAACGCCGTAAAATGTTGTAACAAGCGCAACCGCCATATTTGCTGCAAGTGCATCAGCGTCTGACATATTTGCAAGAAGATTGATAAGACCGATAAGAGTACCTGCCATACCGAAGGCAGGTGCATATTCAGCCATTTTCAGATAAAAGCTCTGTGCCTGGGCATGTCTGTCTTCAAGATAGTCAAGTTCATTTTCAAGAACGGCCTTGATTTTTTCCGGTTCAACTGAGTCAACTACCAGCATAAGTGCATTTTTCATAAACAGATCATCGCAGGAATTCATCTTTTCTTCAAGTGCAAGAAGACCGTTTATACGTGCTTCCTTTGCAAATTCGGTAATCTGCTCTATATATGCAACCGGATTGTACTTCGGAGGCATAAATACTATCTTGAGATGTTTAGGTATTTTCTTAAAAACAGAACCCGGATATGAAAGAAGCATGGCACCGACAGTACCGCCAAGAACGATTGCTATAGAACCCACATCGATAAAGCCCTTGAGCTGCTCTGCATAAAAAGCGATATTACCTGTTTCCGGATCTTCACCGGTCATTATACTGATAACAATAAGGACAGCAGCGAGAAGAAATCCTATTATTGACAATATGTCCATAAATATTGTCCCCCTATTTATTTACGTCCAGAATACCTGATAATATCCCTCTGCGAAACTGCGCCGTAAGTTCAACAACCATATCTGAAGGCTCTTTTACTATGTAGACATTTCCGTTTGAAAGCCTTATTGTTGTATCAGGGTTTTCCTGAATTGACTCAATAAGATCACAGTTGAGTACAAATTTTGTTCCGTTTAGTTTTGTAAGTGTTATCATAATATTCTGACACCCTTTTTTTAGAATTTTATAAACAAAGAGAGGCGGCACGACAACCTCGTCCGGCCGCTTCTCCTCATATTCAGTTAGTTATTATCTCTTGAGATTGATAAGTTCTTCAAGCATTGTATCTGATACTGTGATTACACGTGAAGAAGCCTGGAATCCTCTCTGAGTCATAATCATATCAGAGAATTCACTTGAAAGGTCAACGTTTGAAGCTTCAAGTGTGGAAGCCATGATTTCACCTGTACCTTCTGTACCTGCATTTACGATGATTGGTTCACCTGAGTTAAGTGATTCCTCAAAGTATGTGCTTCCTACCTTTGTAAGACCGGCTGGGTTAGCAAATGTTGCAAGGTCAACACGACCAAGTTCACATACACCATACACATCGTGAACACCAACGATGATACCGTCAGAGTTGATTGAAATAGCTGTAAGGTTAGCAACAGTCTGCTCTCCTCCTTCAGTACCGCCCTTGAGTGAGAATGACTTCTGTCCAAGGCCAAGACTTCTTGTAGGCTCACTGTGAGATAGATTAAGAATATTGCCAGCATCAAGTGTAACAACAGTTCCTGGTGCCGCTGTACCCTTTCTCAGACTTTCTATTGCGGCTAAATCATCCTGTAAATCTGATTCAGCCGCATTAATCTGCTGATACACATTCTTCACTGATGTATATTCAGGATAATTCATTAATAATGAATCAGTTTCATCACTTGAATATGAAATAACATTTCTTGCATTTGCTAACTTCACTACTAAATCATTGTATGCTTTGTTAGCAGCTACTAAATCTTTCTGTGCCTGAACATAGGCATCCTTATCTGCCTGAGTAGCATCTGCCTTTTCTGCTTCTTTCTTCTTATCGGCCAAGTCTTTTTCTGCAGCTGTTATAACTTTCTGAGCATCAGATATAGCAGTCTGTGATGTTGTATCACCAGCATCAGTCAAAGCTTTATTCACAGCTTTTAATGTTGTCTGCATATCTACTCTTCTAAGTATTACTTCACCTGGAGCATTTAACTGATTATACGTTATCTCACCAACATAAACAGCTGATTCTGCACCTTTATGAGTAACAGGATCAACTGAACCTGTTGACCCAACAATAACTTTAAGTCCGTCTTCATCAAAAGAAATACTCATTCCAGCAGGCATGCTCTCATCCTCAAGCATAATACTTGAATTATCCAATCCTGCATTCAGTCTTGTATCGCCCTGAAAACCGCTGTTTACTGCACTTATTGAGAACAAATTCTTTAAAGCATTTGCTGTATCATTTCCAGAAATATATCCGGCATCACCAAGCTGATAACCAAAATTACTGCTTACAATCTCAGCACCTGTAACACCAAGTGCTTTTCCTGTGGTCTTATCAATAGGGCTAAGAGGAGCTTTAAACATTGACTCATCACTTGATGTGATTGTAAATGTGCCAGCCGGATGCTGAGAACCGCCTAATGCATCTGTAATAGCCTGATTAAGATATGAATTGAATTCATCCATATCCTTAAAATATTCATATGAATTAAGTGTTACATTAATTGATGAACCGCTTACCTTAGCTGTCATTTTCTGTCCTACAGGAAGTGCAGCACTTGCAGCAAATGAGAAGTTTACATTTCCCTTGTTTGTAAAGTTTGAGGCAGTAATCTCGTATGAAACATTGTTAATTGTTTCTGTAACCTCTGCATTTTGCGGATCAAGAAACGGAAGACTAATGTTAATCTTATCAGAAGCCGGAGGGCCTGTAACATCTCCTGCTGAACCAAGAACGAAATTACCATTTACGTCAACGAGGTTACCCTCAGCGTCGATATCAAGCATACCAGCCTTTGTGTACATAATCTTTCCGTCCATACCCATTACCTGAAGGAAACCTTCACCGGCAATGGCGATATCGAGATTGTAACCAGTTGCTGACATAGCTGATGTCTGTGTGTTTGTGTCAATACTGCTTACAGAGTTACCATAACCTACCTGCTTTGCATTAGTACCACCAATATTACCTGTTGCAGCTGTTGCGGCTGTCTGTGTCTGGTAGTAAACATCCTTGAATGTTGCACGGCTTGACTTGTAACCGTATGTACCTACGTTAGCGATGTTGTTACCGATAACGTCCATCTTTGTCTGCTGTGATTTTAATCCTGCTACACCTGAATATAATGATTTTACCATAATATGACCCCCTGAAATTTTAAAAATATTGTTTTAGTTTTTAATTTTTAATATTTCACGGTACAATTCCGGGACCGTCTGTCAGTCGGGTCCCGGGAAAGCTTCCTTAAAAAGGTCCGGCTTTAAATAACTACTGTACCGTCAATATTTGTAAATACATTACCCTGAAGCTCCTCATTGGCTACAGTTGTAATAACCATGTTGTTCTTGACACTAACGATATATGCCGCTGAATCTATGAGAATAAGTGTATCATCAAGTCCCTTCTCACCGGCAAGTCTAATCCCCTCGTTAAGTCTTGAAAGATTTTCATCTGATAAATCAATGTTTCTCTGAAGAACACGATTCATTGCATGCTTTGAAAAGTTGACGCCTATTGAGTTTAAAGCCATCGCGTCCATGGCTGCCTTTGTTTCTGAGCCTTTGTTAATCTGTGCGTCCAGAATGGATTTGAATGATTCCTGCGGTACCGTTTCTGTATATTCAGAAGGTATATGCTGAGGAATACCTGTTGTTATCGGCGTACTTAATCGTCGAAGTGCTATATCATCCATTAGTAACACTTCCTTTCTGTGGTAAATTACCCCATAGCAGCCTCTGCAGCTTCAAGTAAACTCTGCTCCACTGCATCCTTGTCATCCACCGGAACTGTTGTCCCTGTGTTCTGATTTCCTGCTGTGCTGTTTTCCTCATTATCCTCTTTGTTTTCTGTATCTTCGGTTGCTGCACCTTCACCTACAGACATTATCTGCTTAAGTGTAAATGTCTGACCGTTTATCGTAAGCTGATATTCATCATCCTGTCTTGTGATAAGTTCAACCGGACCGGTTTCCTTTATCATTTTTCCGTTATTATACTTCGAAGCCGTTACTGTCTGTCCGATCATCGACATAGCATAATTGTGCTGACTGTATTTTGCAAGTTCCTGCATAGCCTGAAGTGTTGAATACTGTGTCATCTGAGCCATGTACTCCGCATCATCGGTAGGATTTGTAAAATCCTGATTTGTAAGCTGGGTAATCATAAGCTTCAGATAGTCAGAATAATCAAGGTTTCCCGGATCTTCTGTCTGATACTTAATACCATACTTTTTTTCAAGATTCTCAACAGGATCCTTACCTGCAGAACCGATAAGGTCAAGATAGTTTCTGTTGTTTGAAACATTTGATACTGCCATACTCTCTCACCTCTTTCCTGAAAACTCTTCATCATATCAGATAAATCTGTTAAGAATAGTATTTCCTATGATGGAAGGCATTATATTTACCGGCTGATCCTTATCATCAGTTTCAGTCTGAGTAAAATACCTCATGTTTCTTTCGCCGTTTCTGTGTTCAGCACCCTGTCCGTTGCTTCTGAATTCACTGTTTCCGCCAGCCATATTCTGAAGACTGTTTTCAGGTTTATGGTACTCAACTGTTTCCAGTTCGGCGTTGTGCTGTTTAAGCTGATCCTGAAGCACATCAAGGTCGCGGTTAAGAAGTTCGGCTGTTTTTTTGTCTGAAGCTATCATCTTTACAAGAATCGAGCTGTCTGATTTGATAAGCTTTACTGTTATCTCGCCAAGACCTTCCGGATTAAGTCTGATAACAAAGTTTTTCCTGTTCTTTATTATGCTTTCATTCAGTGCCTTAAAGGTCTGGGATGTAATGTGCTGTCCTCTTATCGTATCATTCATTGCAAAATCTGTATTCACAAAGCTGAACGGATTAATTGTAACTGCACTCTGTACAAGCTTTTCAAATTCTGTAATGTTTGTTTCATCCGGTAAGGATGATTTGTGTTCTGATAATTTTGCATCTGAAGTTTCAGAAGTTTCATTTTCAAATGATGAATTACTTTCCGAATTGTTTTCCGATTCAAAACTATTGTCTGACTGAACATCTTTCTTATAATCAATATCAGTTTTTTCAATAACCTGCTTTTCTGAAGGCTGATCATTCTTCGGTACGTTCTGTACTTTAGTCTGACTGGCAACTGCTTCAGTTTTTTCAGCAAATTCTTTATTCTCTGATATATTTACAGTGTTTTCTTTTATCTCCGTAACTATCTGGTTGTCCTGGTTGTCATTACGGATAGTATCACTGAGGCTTTCTGTATTTTCTGTGTCAGATAATACCGGTTTGGTTTCAGCCTTAAACTCCGGTGTCGGTCTTATTTCAACCTTAATCTCCGGTTCGGCTTTTGCTTCTGCCCTGAATTCTGGTTTTTCTTCAACCTTCATCTCCGGTTCGGCTTTTGCTTCTACCTTAACTTCCGGCTTCTCTTC
>JAUNJJ010000003.1 GCA_030533325.1 Oscillospiraceae bacterium | reverse complement strand
CATATTATGGTCTTGGGTTTGTAGGTTTAGATGTTTCTTATATTATTGATATCATTATTAATCCGCTGTATTGTGCATTACTATCTGTAATTTTAAATGTGTTTGCAATAGTATTATTAAAGAAAAGGGATATATTATGAAAAAAACAGGTATTATATTTATGATTGCTGTGGTTGCAATTATAGTATGCATAGCTGTGATCTACAACACTGAAAACAGCAACTGTATTGCAATGACAATCTATAATTGCTATAGCGGACTTACAATTGATTATAAAGTTTCAGGTTTCACAATAATCGAAAGCTTATTGATATGCAACGCAATTGTGTATTCAGAGGAAAAGGAAATAGGAATATTGTACGAATTGTATATACCAATTATTTGTCGGTGTGACGGTTTCGCTGCATTTTGCAGAATCTGTTTAAATAAAATAGTAATCATAAGCATTTTAATGACATCAATTTTGTTTTCTCCGATTATCGTTTTTTTCTTTAGTGGAGCAATAAATTATTGCGAACTAATTATCAGTTATTTTGTGGTTTTACTATCTATTGTTCAATATGGAATAATGATATCCTTACTGAATTGTCTGCATTTTAAATTTAATATGAATTATATATTTGTAATGTTGATGATGATTGTAGCTCCAATTATAAATGAAAAGAATTATATTCCGCTTGGGATACTAATCCTGTTTCCTAATAGTCATATGGTGAGTTATAGTTTTATTATTTATAAGTTGTTATTTATCATCACTATTACCTGTATATGGTTTTTCTTACAAAGCAAATATGAATATTTAAACAACGGATTTACAGTTACTTATGAGAAAAGAGGTAAAATATGATTTCTCTGATTAATTACACAAAATCTATTAAAAATAGAGTAGTTTTAGATGATATAAACTTGTCTTTTGAGGAAGGAGAAGTTTATCTTTTGACCGGACATAATGGTTGTGGTAAAACTATGTTGTTACGTGCTTTGTGCGGTTTGATTTCCCCAACATCTGGCTGCACAAATTTGACTAAAAATTATAGGTTTGGCGTAGTAATAGAAACACCTGCTTTTATGAATAACGAGTCAGCTTTATATAATCTGAGGTATCTTGCAAATATTCGGAAGGAAATAGGTATAAACGAAATTGAAAGTGCTCTTAAGGCAGTAGGATTGTATGATGTGAGAATGGATAAAGTAAAATCGTTCTCACTTGGAATGAAGCAGAGATTAGGGATTTGTCAAGCTATGATGGAAAATCCAGATATAATACTACTTGATGAACCATTCAACGCTCTTGATGATACCAGTTGTAACATAATTGCTAATCTAATTAAACAGTGGAAAAATGACAACAAAATAGTGATAATTGCAGCACATGGTATTGATAACACAGAATTATTCGATATAATCGTAAAGATGAACAATGGAAAAATAGTATAATACTTAAAGTTGCTTGTTAGACATTTGAGGTTGTATACTATACCTTATGGAACTGAACACTAACCGCAAGCCCTCAGAAACGCTCTGTAAGCGTTTCTGAGGGCTTTTCCGTTCGCCAGACGGTCAAGCAGAAGTCTGCTCGGTGATGCCGTGACGGAGTTCATACTCACGCACACGGCGGTAAAATGTATTAGCCGACATATCCATTCTCCGCATAAAGTCCCTGCCTGTGATGCTTTTCGACTTCCATTCCCCATAGAGCTGCCCGAATCTCGTCCAGTCGGTGGGGATAGGCTTTCGCCCGGTGTACTTGCCCTGAGCCTTAGCAATCTCGATGCCCTCACGCTGCCGCTGTTTGAGCTGTTCACGCTCCAACTGAGAAAGGGCAGCGAACACGGTGAGCATAAATTTGCCCGTAGGTGTGTCGGTGTCGATTTTCTCCTTGTGACTGATAAGGGTAACACCTTTGTCGGTGAGGGTGTCGATGATGTTCAGCAAGTCCTTTGTGGAGCGACCTAAACGGCTGATGCTTTCCACATAGAGGGTATCTCCCTCACGCACATAGTCAAGCATTGCCCTGAGCTGAGGGCGTTCAGCGTTCGCTCCTGACAGCTTCTCGGAGAAGATGCGGTCAACCTGATAACCGCACATGATCTCCTGCTGACGGGCAGTTTCTTGGTGTTCGGTAGATACACGAATATAACCTATTTTGCTCATAGTTGTTGTTTCCTTTCTGGTTTGGCTTATTACAGTTTGACTTTTTCGGTACATTAAGGTATAATAAAGACGTAGAATACATCTTTTGAGCTAAGATACAGAAATGAGGGCTGAATGATGAGTGGATTTATTACATTTTGGTCGAAAGATTACATAAAGCAACTTAATAAACATAGAGATAATGGGAAACTCTGTGTGGTGTATGGAAGCCAACATACTAAAATGCCCTCAATATCCGCTGTAAAGATAGGTGATATTATTTATCCCGTTTCAATAAAGGATAAAACTTTATGCGTCATGGCTCGGTTGCCAGTAGATAAGATTGAGCCAGCATATGAGTATCTTATCCGTGAGACTGGTTTCCATTATTCTGCTTTGATACCGGAGGGAATTTTAATTCAATCGCAAGGGATATATGGACAATTCAATGTATTCCATGGCGGAAGTGGTTATACAGATAAGATAAAACTTCCTCAAAATATCCATACCGTTTTACAGGAAGAAGATTTTGTTATAAAACCCCATAAATTTCATCAAGAACCCATAACTTGCTGTGCTGATGTTGCTGCGAGTGGCTCTCAAGGCTCTTTGATAGAGGAACGGATTATCCCAATAGATGATGTAAAAACATTCTTTTTCGGTAGTACTAAATCTACGCAAAAACCATTGCGACTGGATAAAAGCGGTAATCTAACATCTGTATCATTAGGCGGCTTTACAAGAAAAATGAGTGAATCCACATTTCAATATTTCGAGGATTTATTTAAATAAGGATGCTAACAGCGAGGAGAAAACACTCTCTTTGCTGTTTTTCATTCAAGTGCATTTTTATTTCTGCGTTTCGCCTGTGTCCTTTGACGGCTCTGCTCACACTCACGCTTCATCTGCTGTTCATTGATGTACTGGCGCACCTGACGGGTGTATTTCTTCGCCGTTTCACGCTTGGTGAGGAATGCGGTATGCTCGACATTAAGCCTGTTCCACTTCGATTTCAGCTTGTTAGACTTCTCCAAAAGGGCAAGCATTGTCGGCTGTTTACCGTCAACAGCATACCTCTTGATATGCTCCTTGATGTATTTGACTGTTGCTTCATAGTCCTCGATAGTGGCGGCATTTTTCTTCTTGAAACGGCTCTGCGACCAGCCCGATTTGCCCTGATACTCCTTGTAAACAGGCTCCAGCTCATCACGGTGCTTCATCTTTGCAATGAGAGTGTCGATAGCTGTAAACTTCTTTTTCAGGTCGGCAAGCTCAGTTGTGTGGTCATCGGAGTGAGGTGTATTGAAGAAGAATCCAGACAGCTCGCTGAATGACATAACGCCACCAGCTTCAAGGTCTGCGATGATTTCGTTTGCTCTGCCCATACCTCTGATAGCTTTCCACGGATCTTCTTTCTTTTCAGGTGCTTTACTCTCCGTAGGTGTGGGCTGTGGTGTCGGGGCTGACGGTTCAGGCTTCGGCTCGGTGGGCTTGGCAGCAGTTGCGTTAAGCATATCAAGCTGTGCCTGCCGTCTTGCTCGTCGGGCTGCAAAGAACTTCTCCACCTGTTCCGCAGCAGCTTTCCTCCTTGCGGTTTCACTCTTTTCTGTGATAGTATTAGGCTCGGCAGATTGTTTCGGCTTTGTCGGTGCGGTGACTGTCTGTGTCGGCTTCGGCTCGGTCTTTGGAACAACAGGCTTCGGCGGTTCGATAAGCATATCGGGAGTGACATTTGCCGCTGACAGCTTTTCCTGTATCTCCGCTATCTGCTCAGTGATGCTTTCGACGGTGAAGCCTTCGCCCAGCGTTTCGGCTCTTGTGAACCTCTGCTGACCGTCACCCGATAGCTTGAATTTCAGCTTGTACTTGTTCTTCGGAGTATAAACATACTCGATGCCGCTGGCGGTGCAGTTGCGGAGAAAATCTGCAAAGTCACGACTATAAAGCATGACTTCTGCAATCCTGACACGGAGCTTTTCTTTCCACGACTTGCCCTCTTGTTGCTTCAACAGTTCAAGATACGAAATGCCCTTGCCCTTCGGGTCAATCAGCGATAGCCCGTGTTCCTTGCAAATCTCGTCCGAAATCTCACGCAGCTCTGCCCACGCCCTTTCGTTCTTCCTGCCCTGATTATGCTCGGTGGTGAAACTCAGTCCGTTATACAGATTGGTGTTGTTGAAAATGATGTGGCAATGCAGGTGCGACTTGTCATGATGAACAGCAATGACATACTGATAATCGCCTTTCAGATAACGGTCGCACAGCTCCTCTCCGATCTGCATAGCTTGTTCGGGCGTGACTTCACCGGGGGCGAAACTTTGTATCATGTGGTAGGCAAGGATCTGTGTTCGCCCTGTGCCTGTTCCTCGGACGGTGCGGAAGTCCTCGCTTGCTCCTGCGCTGTCGGCTCTGCAAGCATAAGAGTTGACATATATACCGTTGACGGTCTTATCTCCGTTTGTGATGTAAGCGATCGCTGCGCTGACTGTTGCTCGGATCGTATGGATAGAAGTGTATGCCAAATCTCGTTTACCCCTTTCTTTATCTCGGTAATATCCTCGGCATAGATGTGACCTGTGCTGTAAAGTCGGACAAGTATCTGATTGATGTTCGCTCCGATGCGTTTCATCAGGCGATTGCATTCGGCAATTTCGGAACGGTCGGGAGTGAGATCAACCCTCGCCCGAACACAATCACGGATATACTCCGTTTTGTTTTTATAACCGTACTGCTCACACTTCGCTAAGATGTCCTGCATTTCCGATTCCGTAAAGCGAACATTCAGCGTGTAAGACTTCTTTTCCCTCTTGCGTTTCAGGTACTTGCGTTCATCGTCGGTAAGCTCGTCCTCAGACTTGTGTGCAAGGGTATCGTCAAGCTCGGCAGCTACCTCTTTATCCAGAGCATTGTTGATTGCTCCCTCATAGGTCATACCCTCGAACTCCATAGCCTTGCGCTTGGGCGGTCTGCCTCTCTTGCGTTTTGCATTTTCCATAGTGGTGTCTCCTTTGTATTCATTTCGGCGTAAGCCGATTTTTTTATGACCGCTGTGCGGTCATTTCGGGGCTTGGGGTGTCCCCAACAAGCATTTGGTATTTTCGCTCGCTGTGCGGCGCAAAATACAATGCTTGTTATTTTTGTTGCGCTGTAGCGCTATTTTCCAGCCTGTGGGATTTGCATATAACGCAGGCTTTCGATGCTCCGTCATCGAATTTGGAGCTGTGCGACTTCAATCTCCGCCGCTTCGGTCAGTGTTCTTATTCGCTCACGCTCCTTCGTGATGCTCTCAATCATCATCGGTGTCAATATTCTAAACTGGTACGGCGCAGTTATTGCGCAGTCTGGGCGGCAGTCCTATGAAATATGCTCCCATTAGTTAATACCAAAATATTGACCGCTTCGTTAAGTATAGCGCAGAAAAAATTATGCTGAATATGATATGCAGGGGTGCGTGTGATCGTCACATCGTCAAAGCCCTCTACTATACAACCGAGGTTTTTGAAAAAATGTCGTTGTTTTTCTGAAAAGTTTACACTTTGTTCATGGCGGTTCTCCCTTGTGCCTAAATTCAACAGCAGATTTCTATACAGAATGCGAATAGGTCACGGTGGCACTCTGATAAAACTCCCTCCATATATACAAGCAAGTTAAATCCGAAAACGGGCATGATTTTTGTGAAAAAAGATATTCCGTGATAATACTTCTCCATTTCAAAGCGGATTTATGTAAACAGGCTAAATTGTCATTGACATTTATACTCTGCTATGGTATAATATAATCAGAGAATGGAGATGATAGCTATGCGGATTTACCTTGATAACTGTTGCTATAACCGTCCCTATGACGATCAGTCACAGCTTCGTATATCCCTTGAAGCACAAGCTAAGATGCACATACAGAGTATGATCCGTAACGATGAGCTGGAACTTGTGACTTCGTTTATGCTCACCTTTGAAAACTCAAAGAACCGCATTGAAGAAAAGCGTAACGCTATTGCTTCGTTCATGGAAAGCTACTCATCTGTGTATGTCAGCGGCGAGTGGCGTGAAAAGGCAGATGTGATAGCAAATGAGATCATGACCACTGGTGTTAAGTCTGCCGATGCCCTGCATACCGCTTGCGCCATCCTTGCACACTGCGATTATATGCTGACTACCGATGACCGTCTGTTGAAGTATAAGAGCGATAAGATCAAAGTTGTCAACCCGACTGAATTTATTATGATATTAGGAGGGACTGAAGATGATGAATAATAACATTACTACTGCTGAGATTGTTGAACGTGGATATGGTTGCCTGTTTGAACATCTCGGTACGATCGAAACTGAGCGTTTCATATCTTATATCCTGAGTGAACGGTTCGATTATACTAAATGGCGCAGAGAGTATTTCGGCAAGGCAAGTGTTGAAGAATTATCTTCCGCCGCTGCCGATTATGAAAAAGCCAATCCGTTCAACCCCAAGAAGCCTCAGCTTCCAATCGAATAACCACAAACTCGTCTGTTATAAAAGCTGTGTGAGCGTTCTCCGCTCCGCAGCTTTTTCATTTTCCCCATAACAATCTGTCGAACGCAAAACTCTAATGAAACAGAAAGTTCATGCGCACTGCGAATAGACAAGCGGTAGTATTTCGCGCTATAATATTATCGTGGGGTATGTGAGTATCCTGCGATTCCAAATGAAAGAGGTGATGCGAATGAGAAAGAAGGCTAAGGCTGAGATCACTGACGAGTCTGCCGTTATCATCACAGACGCTGTGCTTGCGGAGAATCAGGCGAAGCTCGACAGCTACGAAAAGTCTATCAAGGCTGCTCAGGAACGCAGACGTAAGGTTATCATTGAGAGTAAGCTCTACACCTACGATAAGCTCTCACAGCTTTACGGCGGTGCTGAGGGACAAGCACTTCTCGATGCTGTTACTGCGGAGCATACGCTCATCGGAAAGCTGACAGCAAGCGGAATGAGCTATGCCGACATTGAGGGACTTGTGGACAGTCCTGCGGTGAATGTGTCGGGCGAGGACAACTCTTCCGATGATGATGCCGATAACGGCTTTGACGATGCTGACGGCGATGAGGCTGACAGACAGACTTCGTTTTTTGATGAAAAGCCTAACCCTTATGCGGTTTGAGATATAACCAACAACAAAACGATAGCTGTGATATGGGACGGCAGCAATGCCGTTCCGCACGGCTACCCTGTGCAGGCGTAACGCCCCTGCAACATTGAGCCTATGCGTGTAGAGATAGATAATCGCAGGCGGAAAGGAGAAAATTGACAACAAACGATGCTACTCTTGCCGAGCTGAACGAGCGATACAAAGACAAGCCCGTGAGCGAAGCGACTTATGAGATCGACGGTCAGCTTTTTACCGTCACAAGCCACTATGTCGGAGAGAAATCTCTCGACAAGGAGCTTTACAGAATGGCTTTTGAAAGAGCCTATGCAGAAACCGTTGGACAAGTCTGAAAAGATAGAAAAAAAGACTTGCCATATTCGGTTTTCTGCGCTATAATAGGAATATCGAATATGGCTGTCTTGATTGGAAAGGAGTTATGTCATGACAAGACAGTCAACCTACAACGTAGGTATTTATGTGAGATTATCTCAGGAAGATATGCGAGAGGGCGAGTCCCTCTCCATTGAAAATCAGAAGAAAATGCTGACGGATTACGTCAGTCAGCAGGCAGGCTGGAACTTGGTGGGGATATACGAGGACGACGGCTATTCGGGTACAAATTTTGACAGACCGGGTGTCAGACAGCTTCTCGATGATGCGAAATCGGGCAAGATAAACTTGATCCTCTGTAAAGACCTTTCTCGTTTCGGTCGTAATTACATCGAAGTCGGTCAGTATATCGACTATATTTTTCCTTCGTTCAATATCCGCTTCATCGCCCTGAGCGACAATGTGGATACGCTTGACCGCAACAGCACGGCAATGGACTTAATGCCGATTATGAATCTTTTCAACGAATGGCACGCCGCAAACACTTCCAAAAAAGTGCGCAGTGTCCTCGCTCAGAATGCCAAAGAGGGAAAGTATATCGCTTCATTCGCTGCCTACGGTTATCTCAAAGGCGATGATGAAAAGCATACTCCCGTCATTGATGAGCCTGCCGCAAAGGTGGTGCTCCGTATCTTTGAGCTTCGTGCAACAGGTATCACGCCGACACAGATCGCTAAGATTCTGAATGCTGAGGGTGTGCCAATACCGTCCGATTATCGTGCGCAGAGGCTGGGAAAACCGAATCCGTACAAGAACACTTTTCATTACTGGAGTCATGTTGCGGTGAGAAATATTCTCGGCAACCCGATCTATATCGGTCATCTGGCACAGCAGAAGTTTACAACGGTATCTTTCAAGAATCACAAGTCCGTCCGCCGTGGCAAGGACGAGTGGGTCATTGCAGAGAACACCCATGAGCCTATTATTTCTCAGGAGCTTTGGGATAAGTGCCAGGAGGTTGACCGCTGTGCAAGTCACGGTAAGATCATGAAAAAGGGTATCGTACTTCCGCTGAACAGTATGATGTTCTGCCCCGACTGCGGTGCTAAAATGAAGCTTAACGGTCACGCAAAGAAAAAGGACGGCTCGGTCAATTATTTCTACGCCTGCGGTACATATAGCCGTTGTGGTGCAAGCACCTGTACTACGCACTATATCAGCCAGAAGCAGATTGAGAAGATCGTGCTTGCGGATATTCTTGCAAAGGCAAGATATGTGATTGAGAATGAAGATGAAGCCCGACAGGAGTTTCTCAGACGCAAGGAGACAGAGGGTA
Organism: Oscillospiraceae bacterium; assembly: GCA_030533325.1. Classification (GTDB taxonomy): domain Bacteria; phylum Bacillota; class Clostridia; order Oscillospirales; family Ruminococcaceae; genus HUN007. The sequence goes on along the minus strand of JAUNJJ010000003.1, from coordinate 96,173 downwards.
CAAAGCACCTTGACGATGCCCGTCAACAGCTTGCAAAGTGCCAGTCAAGGCTTGCTGAGTTGAAGATGATGACACAGAAGGTCTATCAGGATAAGCTGCTCGGTAAGGTGCCGGAGGACTTGTGCCTTGAAACGCTCGGTCAGTTCCGTGCAGAAGAAGCAGATTTGACGGAGAAAGTAAAAAGCCTTACTGCCACATTAGAACAGGACAGCAAGGCAAGGGACGATATTGATGAATTCATCTGCCGTTTGAAACAGTATGCAGATGCACCTGAGCTGACAAGGGAAATGTGCGTTGACCTGATCGAGTATGTTGTGATCGGTGACCGCCCGAAGGATAAAAGCACACCTCGCCGTATTCAGATCTATTACAAATTCCTCGATAATGGGCTTGCTGACGACGAAAAGCCCGAATTGAAGTAAGTATGAGTTAATGTGTATCCATTAGATAATGTTTGCTCATATACACAGAAGTCACATTCCTCCTCAAGAGATTCACGCTCTGCAGATGATTTCTCTTCCAGATCAGAATTATCCTCTGATTTATCAGCAGAAGTATTTTTATGCGGAACACCCAGATCACAGAAAATAATCTGAGTGAGCCTGTCATCTTCTGTATCCTTATGAATTCTGATAACATTCTCAACGCATTTATTGAGTTTGGTGTTCGGATTGTCTTCAAATGACGGATCTATCAGTCTCGGATCAAGTCCAAGCTTTCTGCCGTCACCTGTGATTTTAAGCATGTTGTCTACGGAAGGATCAACATTTCCACCCTGAATATCATCTGCTCTGTCAGAAAGCTCATCAACAAGCTCTTTCTGAAAAGGAGTAGCTTCAACATTAACTACCTTGTACTGGCAGTCAGGCACATCAAGATTAACTGTATCCGCAGTTCTGATATCTGCAACCTGCTTGAACATCGACATAAGTTCCGGCAGACCGCTGTAATTTGCAATTCTGGTCCTTTCCTTGAACTTGTTGCCTGCAGGAGCAAGTTCCCAGTCCGTTTTCTGTTCACCGAATACTGTTACCCAGTTATCGAAGTTTGCAAGGCCTTTTTCCTTGAGAAAATCATATTCAAGATATCTCATCATTGTATGAAGCTCTGTTACTGAATTTGAGAGGGGAGTGCCGTAAGCAACACCTTATCAACGATTATTTGGTAAAGTTTGGACGGTTGGTTTTACACTATAAAACCAAAAGGACAGATACAAATGATTGATGCGATGTACAATTACAGACAGGGCGATATTCACTCCGCTGAGTTCTCAGATGAATTTAATAAACTCTGCATACCGTTTGAAGACTCGCTGAGCGAGGAGCAGATCGATATATTCCACAAGATACTGGACTGCGTGAGCGAAACCGCCGGCGCTGAGATGAGAGCTGCATACAAGGTAGGCTTCAAGGACGGTGCGACATTGATGAAAGAGATTCAGGAATAACAAGGTGATCTTACCGACTAATACAATAATTACCCTAAGAGCTATGCTTTCCAAATAACGGACAACGTAGCTCTTTTCATTTACTTATGAATCCAAAAAGCATAAAAACGCCCAGTGAAAATATAAATTTTATGCTGTCGAACGATTGACTATTTGTGCAGATTGTGGTATAATTATACGGAGTATAGATGCTGTTCGTACAATAAATAACTTTTCATCGAAGGGAGCGTGTATTATGGCTAAAGCAAGTAACGGCAAAAGCCTTTTCAACGAGATGACTCGTGTTCAGATGCCCGCACTTGTTCATCTGACAAGGCTCGGATATACATACTATGGTCGAATTTTCGAGGATATGGCTGATACGGTCTATGATCCTGATACAAATATATTGAAAGATGTCTTTTTAACTCAGTTTAAGAAACTGAATCCCGAACATGAGGGAGAAGCAGAGCAAGTTCTGAAAGCAATCAGGCAGGAGCTTGACAATGACGATCTCGGAAAGAGCTTTTATTCACGACTGAAAGCGACTTCTCCTGTTAGACTGATAGATTTCGACAATCCCAAGAACAATGCATTCCATTGTACGGCTGAGTTTACTTGCAAGAATGGTCAGGACGAGTTCCGTCCCGATATAACGCTGTTCATTAACGGGCTTCCATTAGTGTTCATTGAGGTGAAAAAGCCGAACAATCACGGCGGTATGGTCGCTGAGAGTGACCGTATGAACAGAAAGCGTTTCCCTAACAAGAAATTCCGCAGATTTATCAATATCACGCAGCTTATGATTTTTTCCAACAACATGGAATATGATGCCGAGGGTGGTATTGTACCTATTCAGGGAGCTTTTTACTGCACTGCCGCTAAAAAAACTGCTCCTTTCAATTGTTTCCGTGAGGAGAATCCCTTAAATGAAGATGTTGCACCATACATCAAAGGTTATCCGTATAGGGCTATTGACACAGAAGTAGAGAAGAAGATACTGAAAGACTTTAATAATCAGGTTATCCATACTTCTCCCGAATACCAGACAAATTTGAATGTCAATACCCCTACGAACCGTATCATCACTTCCATGTGTTCCCCTGAGCGACTGTTGTTCATTCTCAAATATGGTATCGCTTATGTGAATATTGAACGTGAAGTTGACGGTAAGATTGAAACGATCAATCAGAAACATATTATGCGATATCAGCAGATGTTTGCTGCACTTGCTATCCGTGAAAAACTCTCTGACGGCATTAAGTCAGGTGTGGTATGGCATACCCAGGGTAGTGGTAAAACTGCATTATCATATTATCTCAGCTACTATCTTTCTGACTATTTTGCCCGTAACAATAAGGTCGCAAAGTTCTATTTCATCGTAGATCGACTTGACCTGCTTGAACAGGCTTCTCAGGAATTTGAAGCCCGTGGGCTTGTGGTAAAGACTGCTAATAGCCGTGCAGAGCTTATGGAGCAGTTCCGCAACAATCAGGCTCAGGAGGGCAACAGCGGTCAGCAAGAGATCACGGTTGTCAATATCCAGCGTTTTGCTGAGGATAAGGAAAGAGTCACTCTGCCGTCATATGCTACGAATTTACAGCGTATCTTCATCATTGATGAAGCACACAGAGGATATAATCCTAAAGGCAGTTTCCTTGCTAACCTTTTCGATGCAGATGAAAACTCTATAAAAATCGCATTGACAGGCACTCCGCTGTTAGCTGATGAGCGTGAGTCTTGGAAGGTATTCGGCAGCTACTTCCACACCTATTATTATGATAAGTCCATTCAGGACGGCTATACTTTGAAAATTATCCGTGAGGATATTGAAACAAAGTATAAGGAAAAGCTCTCTGCTATCTATGAGAAGCTCGAAACACTTGTTCAGAAAAAGGATATTAAGCGTGACCAGATAGTAGAACATGACTCTTATGTCAAGGAGCTTACAAGATACATCATCAGCGATTTGAAGCGTTTCCGCACTATTCAGGGCGATGATACGCTTGGCGGTATGGTTATCTGCGAAACAAGTGAACAGGCACGAAAGATATTCGCTTTCTTTGATGATGTTCAGCGTGAACTGAATGCCGATTCCTCGCAGCCTTCGCACTTCAAGGCAGGATTGATACTGCACGATAGTGATGATAAGGACACCAGAAAGCAGATCGTCAAGGATTTCAAGAAGAATATGACCATTGACATACTGATCGTTTTCAATATGCTCCTGACAGGATTTGACGCTCCGCGCCTGAAAAGGCTGTATTTCGGCAGAAAGCTGAAAGACCATAATCTGTTGCAGGCTATTACTCGTGTAAACAGACCATACAAGGACAATAAGTATGGATATATCATAGATTTTGCCGATATTAAGAGCAATTTCGAGCAGACCAATGAAGCGTACCTGAAAGAGCTGAACAGGTTCAATGATCCTAATGAAGTAGGCGCAGGCAACGCTACTGATACATTCACTCAGGTCATAGAGGATAAAGATGCTCTTGTACAGCAGATGCGTGAGGTACGGCAAGTTCTTTTTGACTACACCACGGATAATGTAGAGGAATTCAGTTCCGAAATATCTACAATTGAGGATAAGCAGGAGCTTATCAAGCTGAAAAAAGTGCTTATCGCTGCCCGTGACTGCTGTAATGTAGTCCGTACCTTTGGTGATGATGAGCTGAAGCAAGCCTTTACAAAGCTCGAAATCACAAGACTTCCCGAAATGATACGAGAAGTTCAGCGACAAATCGACACGATAAATCAAAAAGAAGCCTTTGACAGCGATGACTCCACAAGACAGCTTATCAATGAAGCAATGCAGGACATTACCTTTAATTTCTCAAAGATCGGTGATGAGGAATTGCAGATGGGCTTCATGAGTAAAGAGGAGTTCCACGAAAAATGGCGCAGGACGATACAGTCCTTTACAGAAAATATAGACCAGGACGATCCAGAGTTTATCTCAATAAGAGAAGCATTTATGCAGAGATTCAAGGAGTTCGGCTTCGCTGCCGATACCGTCCATGAGTTTACTGAGCGTTCAAAGGTATTAGATGAAGTTCTCAAAAAGCTGGCTGAGCTTCAGAAAAGAAATAAGGCTCTTATGCGTAAATACAATGGTGATGCCAAATTCGCAAGGGTTCATAAGAGGATAAGAGAAGAAAACGCTCAGAGGAAAGCAAGAGGAGCTTCGCCCATAATCTCCGGCTATGAGGCAGAAATTTTGGAAGCGCTGAAAGCTATCAAACTCGACATAGATCAGAAAGTCTTTGACCGCAACGATATTTTGAAGAAAGACGCTTACTTTGAGCAGACTGTAATGTCACAAATCAAGCAAGGTATGGACACACTGGGCATAAAGGGTACCAGAGAGGACAGAGTATTCATTCAGTCCCGTATATCCTCTCAGTATCTCACTCAGTATAACGCAACATATCCGGGTGCTTGACAATAAGGAGTTTAATCAATGGATTTGCAGATAAAAGAAAAAACAATAGCACTTATCGACTCACTGAAATCAACTTGCCAGACCTATGGTATGGGAAATGACGGTAATGAGTACAAAATCATCACTCAGGTGTTCCTGTATAAGTATCTGAATGATAAGTTTGGCTATGAGATCAAGAAGCTCGACAAGTGTATCGCTTCGGCTGAAAAGTGGGAGATCGCATATTCGGAGCTGTCGGAAGATGACAGAGAGGACTTATTTGACACAATGAATCCCGATGTTCCTCGGCTTAATCCCGAACACCTTATCTCGCACCTGTGGAATCAGCAGGCAAAGGGCGATTTTGACCTTATTTTCGATCAGACAATGATCGACATAGCTGATAAGAATATTGATATATTCTCTACTCAGACCACGCAGAACACGAAAATTCCGCTGTTTGAGAAGCTCACGCAGTATGTTACCGATGAAGCACAGAGAGCGCCTTTCGCCCGTGCGTTGGTGGATAAGCTCGTTAATTTCTCCTTTGAGGAAACATTCTCGGAGCATTATGACTTCTTTGCCGCTATCTTTGAGTATCTTATCAAGGACTACAACACGGCAGGCGGCGGTAAGTATGCGGAATACTATACTCCCCATGCTATCGCTACCATTATGGCAAGGCTTTTGGTCGGTGATGATGCTGATTTGCATAACATAGAGTGCTACGATCCGTCCGCAGGTACGGGTACGCTATTAATGGCGCTCGGTCATCAGATCGGAGAAGATAGGTGTACTATCTTCGCTCAGGATATTTCCCAGCGCAGTAACAAGATGCTGAAACTCAATCTGATACTGAACGGGCTTGTATCTTCCCTCGATCACGCTATCCAGGGTGATACGCTTCTTGCACCGTATCACAAGAGTGATGATGGACAGGCTCTCAGACAGTTTGATTTTGTTGTATCCAATCCGCCGTTCAAAATGGATTTTTCAGATACCAGAGATGATATAGAGAAGAAATACTCGGCTCGCTTTTGGGCTGGCGTTCCGAAAGTCCCTGCAAAGAAAAAAGAGAGTATGGCTATCTACACTTGTTTCATTCAGCACGTTGTAAACTCTCTGAAAAAGACAGGTAAGGGCGCTATCGTCGTACCTACGGGATTTCTTACCGCAAAGAGCAGTGTTGAGGGTGCTGTCCTGAAAAAACTCGTTGAAGATCATATCGTATATGGTGCAGTAAGTATGCCTTCCAACGTATTTGCGAACACTGGTACTAATGTTTCCGTCCTGTTCTTCGATAATTCAAGAACGGCTGACAAGGTTGTACTGATAGATGCTTCAAAGCTCGGTGAGGAATACAAGGACGGTAACAACCAGAAGCGCAGGCTTCGCCCGGAGGAGATAGAGAAGATCATCACAACATTCCGTAACAAAGAAGCTGTGGACGATTTCTCGGTGGCAGTCACCTATGATGAGATCATTGCAAAGAAGTGTTCTCTCGCAGCAGGACAGTATTTCGATGTCAAGATAGAGTATGTTGAGCTTACACAAGAGGAATTTGAAACGAAAATGGCTGAATTTAAGTCTGAGCTGCAATCATTTTTCGATGAAGGCAATGCTCTGCAAGCTGAGATTATGAAGCAGTTAGGCAAGGTGAAGTATGAATAAATCAAAATTCATGCCATTATGTAAGGTAGCGAGCGTCTCTATTAGCAATGTTGATAAGAAAACATCAGCAAATGAAAGTGAAGTATTATTATGCAACTATGTTGATGTGTATCGGAATTGGGCTATTACAGAAGGAATCAGCTCAAAACTTATGAAAGCAACTGCTAACAATCATGAGATAGAGAAGTTTAGCCTCCATAAAGGTGATGTTTGTATCACAAAAGACAGTGAGACAAAAGATGACATTGGTATGTCTACTTTTATTGCAGATGATATTCAAGGATTGGTTTTAGGATATCATTGCGCTTTGATATCTCCCCAAAAAGATGTCCTTGATGGTAAATATCTTAATGCCTTTTTACAGACAGAGTTTGTTAGACATTATTACGAATTAAATGCGAGTGGTAGCGGACAGCGTTATACATTGACTCTTGATATAATTGGTAGTATACCTGTACCGGTTATCCCTCTTGCAGAGCAACGAAAAATAGGGCATATTTTTTCTGCTATTGATAGAAAAATAGAAAGCAATAAGAAGATAAACGATAATTTATCGTATCAATCGGATATGGTAGCCTGACCGTTCATCAGCATCGGCAAAAGCCAGTCACGGAGAGCCACAAGAGCTTGCGTTTCAGTTGGAATACCTGTTATTTTCATTAGTAGCGGTTGGATTGCCTTATCAAATCTCGCAAATACCTTCTGATCGTAGGGAAATTTATAAGACATACAATTATCTGGATCAATCCTTTTTCTACTTCCTGTTGAGGAGCTTGCATTTTGAATTAGGTGAACAGAAAAAGCATCGCTGTTCAGAAGTGAATATAATGCATATACGCCTGTTTCTGTTGCTTTGACAGGTAAAAACTCAGTCGAACATATAGCGTTATCGGTTGAATCTATAATAAGCCAAATTCTTTTGAATTGAGGATTGAGTTTAGATACAAGAACACTATTATCAGGAACGACATACTTATTGCTTGCAATAGCTTTACCATCTTCTACCGCTGGACTATGTGTATCATCAAATGCAGGAATACTGTAGTGATTGTAAGCTGTTCCTTCTTGTGGCATAACCGATTTTGCTTGTAATACCGCAATATCTGAAAGTGAGCTGACCTTCCAGCCTTTGGGGATTTCCCTTTGAAGTTCATCACACCACACCATAGCACCACCCGAAGCCCGATACGGCTTGCCATTCTCGTCAGGAAAATCGAACTGCGTGAACCAATAGTCGTACAACAGCTTGAGCTGGTGCTGTAAATTATCGTTTATAATACTACACCTATCTTCCTCCAACGGCGGAAGCTATAAAAAGGGACTGCCGTTGGGAGTCGTTCTCTTGAATTTTATTCTAAGGAGAATTGACTATGATACAGGAGATCAAAAACGAAATTATGCAGAAAATGCTGTCAGTGTTGGATAATTATCAGCTCGAACAGCTATCGGAAGTGCTGGACATTGCTTTCTTTGGCATTACTGCGGTATCTTGCGATAAGACAGAAGAAGATAGCAACGATAAGATCGTCGGCTCGTTCATTTCGTCAAAGCGGATAGAGGGCTGTTCGGAGAAATCGCTGAAATACTATCAAAAGACCATTGCCAATATGCTCGGCGCTGTCGGCAAGCAGGTCAAGCACATTGATACTGATGATTTAAGAAAGTACCTGACAAGCTATCAGGAAGTAAACAATTCAAGCCGTGTGACAATAGATAACATACGTCGCATATTATCGAGCTTTTTCTCTTGGCTCGAAGAAGAAAACTATATTATGAAAAGCCCTGTACGCAGGATACATAAGATCAAGACCGCAAGCACGATCAAGGACACCTATACCGATGAAGCATTAGAGCAGATGCGTGACGATTGTACAGATTTACGTGATTTAGCGTTGATTGATATGCTTGCTTCAACGGGTATGCGTGTCGGAGAGCTTGTGCTGCTAAATCGTTCCGATATTGATTTTGAGGAACGTGAGTGCGTTGTTCTCGGCAAGGGCAATAAAGAGCGAATCGTCTATTTTGACGCCCGTACCAAACTGCACCTGAAACAGTATCTCGACAGCAGGACGGACGATAATGAAGCTCTTTTCGTATCGTTGAAAGCTCCGCACAAACGCCTTAATATCGGCGGTGTGGAAGTAAGAATCAGAAAAATCGGTAAACGCCTGAACATTCAGAAAGCTCACCCTCACAAGTTTAGGCGCACATTGGCTACTATGGCTATCGACAAGGGTATGCCCATTGAGCAGCTTCAACAGCTCCTCGGTCATAGGCGGATAGATACCACTTTGCAGTATGCTATGGTGAAGCAGAGCAATGTAAAGATTGCCCATAGAAAGTATATAGGGTGAAATAACAGAAAGAAGGGTTATTGTTATGGCAAAGAGTATTGAGCCAAAACTCAGAAAGATCGGTGCATATCTCAAATTGGAAGAAGATACAAAATTTACCATACCAGAGTATCAAAGACCTTACTCATGGTCTATCACTAACTGCGATAAGCTGTGGCAGGATATTACAGACTTCATTGATAGTGACAGTAAGGATAGATATTTCTTCGGTACGATCATCATCAACTGCCAGAAGGACGATACTGTATTGGGACTTATCGACGGACAGCAGAGAACAACGACATTTCTGTTGCTGATGAAGGCTCTTTTGGTTCGTATCAATGTAGCGATAGGCACAACAAGTCAAGATGATGACTCTGAAAACCTGTGCAGAGGACTTAAAGAGCGCCGTAGAAAGATCATGGGTATTCTGTATAAAGCGGAAACAGAGGACATTCCTGATGATCCCGATATTGCAACGGATAGAGCTATTTGTAACAGCGAGCCTATCATTGAGAATTATTCTATCAATGAGCTTTATAAAACGGAATTGCAGACTATACTGGGTGCTGTTGACTACGCCGAAGCAGAGTCCAAAGTTATTAAAATTCCCCGTAAGCAGAAAGATAATAAGTATACGAACTTTTTTAGAAATTTCAAGTTTTTCTATGATAGAGCAAAGGAGCTTTCTGACTCTCAGCTTAATAGCTTTGCAAAAACTCTGACAGATAGCTGTGAAGTCATCGAGATAAAGAGCTGGCAGGTTGAGCAAGCTATTACCATGTTTAACTCCCTGAATTCTGACGGATTACCGCTTTATGATTCCGATATTATCTCAGCGAAGCTCTATGCCGAAGCGGAAAAGAGCAAAGTCAGCGATGAATTTACAAAGCTGTGGAAAGAACTGATCGAGCTGATCGATGAGCTGAAGCAGAGTGGTATAGCCAATATTGATGCTATACTTATGCAGCAGATGTATTTTGAACGTGCTAAGAACAAGAATAATGAAATCGTTACGGCTACCGGCTCAATAAACGTAACAACACCAGGTCTTAGAAGATACTTTACAGAGGACAACAAAGAGCTTCTCAATGATCCTATCGGACTATGCAATCAAATGATAAATATTGCAAAGATATGGAAGAAAGCGTCTGCTTATCCTATTATTCAGGTTCTTTTGAAGTTTAATGATAATGCAAAGCTGTTCTTAGCAAGCTATTTTCACCGTTTCGATGCAGACATAATATCTGAGGAAGATGTTAATGAGATTGCAAATTGCCTGTTAAGACTTTTTACTGTACTGGAACTTGTAGATATAGGCTATTCCAGCAGCACTTTCAAGACATTCCTTTTCGGTGAGATAGTTAAAATGGCTGATAGCTCTGTATTTGTGCAGGATATTAAGGCTGATTTCGATAAGCATATCTCTGAGAAATGGCAAGCTGACGAAATCAAGAAGTATGTGTCTGAATATGACAGGAATATGCTTGTATACCTGAACGAGTATCTTTTTGCTCAGGAAAACGATCTGACATTTGTTCTTGGCAGCAAGTATGACATAGAACATATTATGCCTCAGAGTGGTGCAAACCTTGATGCTATCAGAAAAGATGCCCAGATTGACAGCAAGGAAGAGTTTGATGATACGGTAAATAAGCTCGGCAACAAGATTCTTCTTGAAGAAAAGATCAACAGGTCTATCGGTAACGAGTGGTTCAGGACAAAGGTATCAACTAAGCTCTCCGATAAGACAGGCTATATTGATAGCGAATATCCTGTTGCAACTGCCTTAGTCAAGAAATATGAGAATGATACTAAGCCTTATTGGTGCAAGCAGGATATTGAAAATGCTACTGATGTAGCAAGTGATAGAATTGTGAGCTTCATTTTTGGAAAATGAGTTCTGCTTACAATTTCATATTTGAAAGTCCAAGATTGGTAGGAATATAAATGACAGTTAAAGAAATGGTTTTAAAGCGCGGTTGGAAAATTCTTAAATTCAGCGAATGTATCGAACATATAAATACTGGATTGAATCCAAGAAAGAACTTTACATTGGGAACTGGCGATATTAAATACATCACTGCGAAGAATCTGACCAAATTTGGAACGGTAGATTTTTCAAAATGCGATTTTATTGATGAAAGAGCCAAAAGTATCATACATCGAAGGTCGAATATCGAGGTTGGTGATATTCTGTTTTCAAGCAGAGCGCCTATCGGTCATTGTCACCTGATAAAAAATGAACCGAATGATTTCGATATAGGAGAATCAATATTCGCAATAAGAGTGAATCGAGAAGTTGTTTTGCCTGCCTATATGTGTCTATATCTTGCGAGTGATTACTACGTTGAAGCCGCTTCGTTACATACAACAGGGAGCATAATAGTAGAAATCCGCATCGGTGATCTTATGAATACTGAAATCATAGTTCCGCCTATGGAAATTCAGAATAAAATAGCCGATTGTTTGGAACGGATTGATCGAAATCTTGAACTAAATAGAATGATAAACGATAATTTACAGCACCAACTTAAGCTGATGTATGACTATTGGTTCACTCAGTTCGATTTTCCTGACGAGAACGGGAAGCCGTATCGTGCTTCGGGCGGTGCTATGGTGTGGAATGAGCAGTTGAAGCGTGACATTCCTTCAGGCTGGCAAGTTAAAGCAATCGGTGATCTTATAACATTTGATAGAGGTATTTCGTATAGCACAAAGACCATCAGTGATAAAGGCACACCTATGGTTAATCTCGCATCATTTACACCCATTGGAGAATATAAGCCGGAAGGGATAAAGTATTACACTGGCGAATACTCCTTGGAAAAAATCCTTTCTCCATTTGATCTTGTAATGTGCAATACTCAGCAAACAGCAATTGACTATAAAAAGGATATTATTGGACGTTCGCTACTAATTCCAGACATTTTTGATGGGGACATCGTTTCTTCCCATCACGTTACTCAGATAAAGCCTTATAACAAACTGCTTAAATGCTATCTTCATTATCTTTTTAACACTGATTATTTCCATAAATATATCGCATCACATACCAATGGTACGAATATTTTAGGATTGTTATTTTATGGTGTTGAAGAATTCTGCATACCTATACCTGATGATGATACACTCGGAAAGTTTGACACACTGGTATTAAACAGCGAAAAGATAAAAAGCACTATTCTGAAAGAGAATCAAGTTTTGATTTCTCTCCGTGACTGGCTTTTGCCGATGCTGATGAACGGTCAGGCTACCATATCCGATTGATACGATAAATTATCGTTTAGGAGGCTAATAATGTTAAAAATAGATAAGGCTATTTTTGATACGGATCAGGTTATATGTGACAACATCGATTCTTTTGACATAACAAATCGAGGACTCTTAAGTCAGAACATTTTAAGTCAACTTAGAAATTTCGTCGAATATATCGCAATGAAAGCCTATGCTGGCAAAGGTGATATCAATCCTAACGACTATGATTTAAGAAAAAAAGCCTTACAAGATCTTCAATCACGAGGTAATTTGCGGTTTCTTGGCAAATTCCACAATATGTTGCAAAAATCCGTGTCCCATTATACAATCGACAAAGACGGTTCAGAAAGGTTGATGCTTAAATACTACGAATACCTATTAAGAATAAAGGTCTATCTTAAAAATGAATACAACCTTGATGTACTGAATAATATAGATGAATACCCATTAAATACTGATACAGAAATCTCTGATTATTACTTGAAGATTTCGGATCGAATTGAAAAGCCAAGCCAATATAGTCGCTCTGTGGTTTATAATGACCGATACTACATTGAAAAAATAAAGCCGTTCTTTGTAAATCATCAAATATATTACGAAGTAACATTTACGGCAACAATGAGTAAGGCAAATAAAATCAATCGTGTCATTGCTTTTACAAAGCAGGATATTATGAAAAATTATGCTGTTAAATTCTCCATTCATAGTGATAATATTTTTGTTTTTGATAAAGCAATGGAAATACTTGTCATAGATGAATGGCAAGTCTCTATAAGACCATGTGAATTTTCCAATTATTCCAGTATATTCGGTCCTGCTCAAAGATTTTCTGCAACCAATGAATATAATAACTTAATGCAATTTTTGAAATATAGCGGAATGTCGCTTACTGAACTTGTATGTTGCAATCAGAGCTACTACGATAAAATCAAAGCCCAGCTAACAATAAACGCTCAATCTACTATCATTACTAAGTTCTTAGACAAATCTCGTGTTATTATATTGAATGATGATAACGGAGCAAATGTTATTCGGTATCTACTTCATAATATGAATAATTCTATTATAAAGTGGCAAAGGAATCATGAGCAATGCTATGTATTATCGAATCTTTACTTACGGTTTGAGTGCATTCCGTTTGATCAGATGCCGTATTGTTCATCTTTGTACAACCATAATCCAAGATTATATGATTTATTTGAATGCATCTCACCCGATGGCAGAGAACATGAATTTTTAGCAAGATTTATACGAAACAATACAGAAATTGAAGGAAAGCTATTTACTGCAAGCGATGAATTGGAGCGTTTTGAAAACATAGATGAATTGATACAAGAGTATAACTCACGCCTTTATTATAAGCATACAGGCCGCAGAATAATGAAATATAAAGATTTCTTTTATATTGACCAGTATGTTGTCGATAGTGAAGAAATAATAAAAGAACTACAACAACTTTCTCAATCCGGCGTGGATCAATATACAGCCTCTGTTAATTCATGGCTTAAACGCTCGTCATACATTATTGATGATAAGTATAAAGGAACAATCCTTCAAAATATATTTGCAAGCTCTCATGTGGCGTTTATAAATGGTTCGGCTGGTACAGGCAAATCTACTTTAATAAAGCATATATCTAATTTTTGGTCATCGAGTAACAAGTTCTTTTTAGCAAATACACATCCGGCGGTAGATAACTTGCGCAGAAAAATAACAGTAGAAAACAGCTCATTCTATACAATTAAAAAATTCTTGTCAAACAAGAATCTGGAAACAGATTGTGATATTCTGATAATCGACGAGTGTAGTACCGTAAGCAATGCTGATATGAGAAAGGTATTAACAAAAGCCAAATATCAACTGCTTGTCTTAGTCGGAGATGTATATCAGATTGAGTCTATTTACTTTGGAAATTGGTTCAGCATAGCACAGAAGTTTATTCCTAAATCGTCGGTTTTTGAATTGAAATACCCTTACAGAACTGAGAACAAGGAGCTTTTAACTGTTTGGGATCGTGTACGCAACCTTGACGATGCTATTTTAGAACCTCTTGTTAAGAACGGTTATGTAGCTCGGCTTGATGAATCAATATTTGAAAGACAACAGGATAATGAGATCATTCTTTGCTTAAACTATGATGGATTATATGGCATAAACAATATTAACCGCTTTCTTCAAAGCAGTAATCCCAATAAATCCGTGATATGGGGAATAAACACTTATAAAGTTGATGATCCGATTTTGTTTAATGAATCGAATATATTTGCGCCGTTAATTCATAACAACTCAAAAGGCAAGATAGTCGATATTCATGTGGAAGATACTAAAATCACATTTGAAATAGAACTTGACATAACAATAAATGAATTAGAAGCTTCAAAGTATTCTTTCAATTTGTTGGGACTTTCAGAGTCAGGATATTCTATTATATCATTCAGCGTAAATAAATATCGTAATACTGACGAAGATGAAGATGACGATGATTCAACTGTTATACCGTTCCAAGTTGCTTATGCGGTTTCAATTCATAAAGCACAGGGATTAGAATATGATTCCGTTAAGATAGTAATATCAAATGAAGTCGAAGAAAGAATAACTCATAATATTTTTTATACAGCAATAACTCGTGCAAAAAATGATTTGAAAATTTATTGGAGTCCAGAAACAGAAGACAGTGTTCTGAAAAGGCTCAAAATTAAAGACACCAACAAAGATGCTTACCTATTAGCCAGCTTAAAAGGATTGTCAATTATCTCCCATTGAACCTTAGCCTAATGACACACTCATTTCCCGTTCCGCTGAGGTTCAAATCAGCATTATGGAGTGCGCCACAATGACAGCATACTCTATTGGAACTGAATAACACACAAAGACCTGAGATTTGCTCACACAAGCACTTCTCAGGTCTTTTCTTTTCAGGCGTTATCTTTTCCACTCCGCAAGCTCGGACGGCTGTGAGGGGCATTTCCGTTCGTCAGAGGGCATAGCAAGAGCGAGTTGCCGAAACAACTCGCCCTGCTGATTATTCGTCCTCATCGCTGCACTCGTCAAGTCCGTGAAGTAGCTGAATGTATACGCACTCTGCTCGGTCACGCTCCTCGCCCTCGGCGGTCATCATCATTTCGAGGAAATATGCCTTTGCTTCTTCGTAGTCGGTACAGACCTCACGCCTGCCGCTACATACGGTAGTGATCTTGCTTGACCGCGACATTGCCAATTCGGGTATCTTTAACATAGCTGTATCCCTCCTGTGTTTTATTGTAGATACATTATATCCCATGACAAGACAGGAGTCCAGCCCTGTGGAGTAATTGTAATAATAATTGTGCAGGGCGCAGCAATATTATAAAAATCCTCGGTGCAATATGCTGTATCAGGCAGGAACAGGCTCGGCAATGCCGTGTTCCGCTTCATACTCCCTGACACGGCGGTAAAAAGTGTTAGCCGACAAGCCCATTCTCCGCATAAAGTCCCTGCCCGTGATGCTCTTGGACTTCCATTCCCCATAGAGCTGCCCGAACCTCGTCCAGTCAATTTCAATGGGTTTTCTGCCCGTGTACTTGCCCTGCACTTTGGCTATCTCGATGCCCTCACGCTGTCGCTGTTTGAGCTGTTCACGCTCCAACTGCGAGAGAGCTGCAAACACGGTCAACATGAATTTGCCCGCAGGCGTATCGGTGTCGATGTTTTCCTTGTGGCTGACAAGCGTTACTCCCTTTTCAGTGAGAGTGTCGATGATATTCAGCAAGTCCTTTGTGGAGCGCCCCAGACGGCTGATACTCTCAATGTAGAGGGTGTCACCCTCACGCACATATTCAAGCATAGCCCTGAGCTGTGGGCGGTCTTTGTTCGCTCCCGAAATCTTCTCGGAGAAGATACGATCTACCTGATAGTCGCACATGATCTCCTGCTGTCTCGCTGTCTCCTGATGTTCCGTGGAAACACGGATATACCCTATTCTACTCATAAAATCTTCCTTTCTTTATTCAAGCTGACTTTTCTTTCTCTTGGCAGCCTGTTCGTTCTGCATATATCGGGCAAGCGTTCTCTGACTGTCACGCTTCTGCTGTGCAAGCCTTGAAAGCCTGTCCGCTTCTTTCTTCAGGGCTTTACGTTCCGCACTCTGCTCAGCGTAATCTGTTCGGGCTTTTTCAAGCTCCGTTTTCAGCTTGCTGAGTTTCGGTATATGAGCGTCGGGAAATAGCTCTATCAGCTTCTTATAAGCCTTGTGGTACTCGTCAAGTTCATAGCAAAAATCGCTCTTGTACTTGGTTTTCGCCTTGCCCTCCAGAGAAGTATATTTCTTGTGATATGCCACAAATTCATGATACTTCTCGATTGCAGGAATTTGCTCCTCCATTTTGTGGATACGATCGCTCAATTCCATCTGCGGAGTTGACATGACCATAAATTCGGCAAGTGCCCTGTGAGCTGCACTTTCCAATTCTTCAAGGGTGGAATTGCTTGCGTTCATCTCATTGAGTGCCTTGCTCGCCGCTTTCATATTCTCCCTATCCGCCCAATTCGTCAAGCCCTGAGACTGCTGAAATTTCTCCGCTGTGGTGCGGATAATTCTCGCTGTCGGGCGATGCGACATTTGGTACTTGTAACTCTCGATACGCCTTCTGATCTGTTGGCTCTCGTAGAAGTATCCCAGTGTTTTGGCACGGGTAAACTTCGCCCTCGGATTGCGTTCCTTTTGCTCCGCAAGCATAAATTTCAGGTCGATCTTGTGGTCGGGATTGTAGTCCACAAGTATACCGAAATCGGCGCATTTTGCAAGGAAATCCTCAAAGTTCTCGCTGACCTTGATAACCTCGTCGATAGTTCTTTTAAGCTGTTCTTTCCATGATAGATTCTGCTTGTCAAGCTCCCATTCCCAATGGCTCTTGCCCTTTGAAAGATGCGGATTTTCGATGATAGAAAGTCCGTGTTTCCTGCAAAGTTCGTCCGAAATCGTGCGGAGTTTACTCCACGCACGGTCGGGTATCTTTCCCTGATTATGCTCGGTTTCAAAGGTCTTTCCGGTGTAGAAATTTACGTTATTTACTATCACATGATTATGCACATGAGAGTGGTCTACATGGACGGCAAGAACATACTGATACTCGTCATTGAAAAGCGCCTTGCATAATTCCTGCCCGATAAGCAAAGCCCTTTCAGGAGTGACCTCACCGGGGGCAAAACTCTGAATTATGTGCTGGCATTCACTTCGGCATCGCCCTGTGCCAACTGTCTGCCTGATGTTTCTAAATTGTTCTGATGCTCCACATGGAGTAGATACGCACAAGTTGCTAACAACATATTTGCCGTCTGCGGTTTTGTCTGGGTTGCAGATATAAGCAATTGCACCGTATGTTCCCGTGTGGATCGTATGGATACGAGTAACTGCCAAACTTCCTCTAACCTCGCTTTCATATCGGAAATATCCTCATCGTAGAGCTTGCCGCCTTTATTCACTCTATGGGCTACCTGATTGAACGAATTGGATATTGAGGAAATGTACCTCGCTATCTGCTTGATGTCCTCGGTATCCTCCTCAACATTCATCACGGTGAGTGCAGAATATCTGCAAAAATCACCCCTGCTTCTGAAACTCGTTTCAGCATATCGGCGGTTGATCGCTTCAAGCTCTATGTCGTTCACTCGGAATGTGATAAGGTGCTTGCGGACTTCGCTCGTCTCGGTGTCCTGCGGTTGGGATTCTCCCTCGGTGGTTTCGGGTGGTTCTGTGAAATCTACCTCGCCCGATTCCGTGACTTCCAACATAGGGACAGGCTCGGCAGCGGTGTCCTCGGCGGTTGTCGTCTCGTCACTTTCGGACTGCAATTCTTCCTGCATTTCGTCCGCATAGGTGTGGGCAAGTTCCTCTGCAAGCTCCTCCACCTGCTTATGCTTGAACAGCTTTGCAAGGAAACCCTTTTCGGGCTTTTTGAATATTGACATTGTGTCTCCTTTCTGTATCTCGGTCGGCTGTGCCGACCTCTCAGGGGTCTTAGGGGAAATTTCCCCTGACAAGCCGTATGTGGTTTACGATTTTCCATAATCGTAATACGACATACCGTGCTTGTGAAAATTGATCGGGCGTTTCACGCCCTCACTTGTTTTTTGCCGTTTCACGGCTATTTTTCACGCTCCTGCGTGATTGGAGCTATGCGACTTTCTCTGTATCCGCACGGCTCTGAGAGTATTTTACTGGGCTTCGGCGCAGTTATGATGCTGGGTGGGCGGCAGTCTGGTGAAACCTTCCGTTCGGCTCTCCCTGAGCCGATTTTGAATGTCGATATGCTTATCGTTACATTCAAATTTTGCTCTGCCTGACCGCCCATGAAAATACCCTTCTACTTTACTACCGACGTTTTTGAGAGAATGCTCATGATTCTCTGAAAAGTTTACAGTTTGTTCATGACGATTCTCCCTCTTGCATAGTTGGGGCACGAGATTTCTGTTGATGATGACGGGGATTTCAGAGGGTGGATTTTTTGAAAATGGGATTGCATTTTCGGGGGCAGTATGCTATAATGAATATGTAGGAGTAAGCATTCGGCTTGATTATATGTAATGATTCACGAGGTGTTTCCATGAATAAACTCTCTAAAGAAAGGATACTATTAAGTGTTCTGTTATTGTTTATCGGGTTGTTGATTTCTGTTCCGGTTGTAAATAAATATATTCATTTGCATAATTATTTGGAACTATTGGTTTATCTTATCACACCGTTAGGTATCATAGCGACTGCATTGTTTTTAGCTTTTAACTGTTCAATCAAAACGTTTCTTAAAATTGTTTCAATCGCAACATTAACATCATCGCTTGGTTTAATACTTATTTCGTACTTTGTTTACACTTCTGCATCGGAACTGCAATCAAGCCCCGACACAGCACTTCCAGGATTAAATGCTCTTGGGGCTATATTCATGTATCTTGCTGTTATGATAAATATTGGAATAGCAATTCTATCGCTGATTGCAGGAGGGTTGGGGATAGGAATTGCAAATGGGCGACACTGGTGTACTGGTACAGCAGTATATTCTTTCATTTTGATTCTTTTAGCTTTAATAACAGTCCCAGATACAATTGGTCATGTATTTCAATTACTTATTTCTACTTCTACAGTTATCTACTACAAATCAACTCAATCTTTACAATCATCTACCGAAGACATAATAAGCTCCAAAAATGATGAAACAGATGATAAGATTGAAATCAATTGATATTATCCTTATAATTAAATATCTTCCGAAGCTGTGAAGCGTTCTCCGCTCCGCAGCTTTTTCTATGCCTGCCCGTTTCAAAATTCCCCATAACATTTTCACGATAAGAAAAGTTTTATGGCGCACCCAAGTTCATGCGCACTGCGAATAGACTTTCACCCCGAAAGTGCGCTATAATTTTAGTGTGGGGCTTAAGTATAGGCTCGACTAAAATTTCAGAATGGTGGTGATGATATGGCTACGACTTCTATCGCTGACAAGCTGGCGAAGCTCGAAAAGAAGATCGCAAAGCGTGAGAAAACTATCGCTGAGGAACAGGCACAGCTCGACAAGGAAACGGAGGAGTACAACAAGCTCTACCTGACAGCTCTTGCAAGCAAGTATAAGCTGAGCGGCAAAGACCTGTTCTCCGCTATCGAGCGTGAGCATGACCAGCTTGAAAAGCTCCGTGACGGCGGTATGTCCGATTCGGATATTGATAGTTTGACGGACAGCGCTCCTGCGGATAAGGACAAGGCTACTTTGTATGAGGATTCTCCCCGTACTCTGTTTGACGAGGATTGATGAAAGGGGGCTTTGAATGAATGAATATGTTTTTCTTGTTGGTGACGATTATGAGAGCAACAACAAGGAATATGTTTCAATAAATTCTGACAAGGGAAAGCTGATAAGCATTGCCCTCGCCGCAAGCGGTATCCCGTTCAAAGGGCGTTTCGACAAAGAGCGTATGCTGTTCAACTATGACGGCATTTACAAGGAGTCCGTTGATGAAATAATTGCAAAATTCACCTCGGACAAGTATGCCGTACAGCGTAATGAGATAGCGGAGCATAAGGGCGATGACTGCCTTTATTTCCTGCCTGCCGTCGCAAAGCTTCTGCGTATGACAGAGGGTACACTTAGGCACAGACCTCTTGACATTCAGCTTGCCGTCTGCAAGCGATATGTCGATAACTGGTACTGCGATACTTTCACAATTCAGCATGAGCTGAGAGATGCTATGATGCTGATAACAAAACCCGAAATGACAGACAGCGAGAAAGATAAAGCTGTCGGAAAGGACTAAAAATTTGAATACAACATCTGCCGTAGAGAAAAGAGAGAAGGCAGTTGACTATGTGTCTGATGAGGGTATCAAAGTCAGGGTAACTTATCCCGACAATGTGAATGATACTATCAGACAGCAGAAGATCAACAAGATGTACGATATTTTCCTCGGTGCAATGCGCCGCAACGGAACAGAAGAAACAAGTGAATGATCTGGCAATCTGCCGAAAAAGAATTACAGTTACGATTATGCTGTTGCAATTTTCGGACGGTTGCGCTATGATATAGATGTAAAACCAACCGTCCGATTGCAAACGCAATTGGAGGTCAGCAATGAAAAGAACAACGAAAACAAATGACGGTATCACGGCGATCTATGTACGCCGTTCCGTCAGCGACAAGGATAAGGGCAACAATTCGCTGTCCATTTCCGCACAGAAGGAGGAGTGTATCAAGTTTGTCGGTGACAGTGATTATCGTATCTATTGCGATGACGGCAAGTCGGGCAAAGATGTGATGCACCGTCCCGCATTTATGCAGATGATGAGCGATGCCCGTGAGGGGCTTATTAGCAGAATCATCGTGAAAAAGTACGACCGTTTCAGCAGAAATATGCGTGAATATCTCAACATCACAGACGAGCTTGACCGCTACGGTGTGACTGTCTACTCGCTCTCTGAGCCGTTCAATACGGAGACAAAAGAAGGACGTATGATGAGGAACAATCTGCTGAATTTTGCGGAGTTTGAGCGTGAGACGATCGCCGCAAGAGTGGCTGATGCTTTCCAGACTAAGGCAAGAGAAACGGGCTTTTATCAGGGTGGTAAAGTTCAGTTCGGCTATACTCCCGAAAGAAGAACAATTAACGGCAAGACAGGCTCGGTGCTTGTTCCCTCGGAGAATGCTGAGGCGGTGCGTGTGGCGTATGACCTGTATCAGCACCCTGAGAACTCTCTGACCGATATTATCCGCTACATGACGGAGAACGGTATCAATGCTTCAAGACCGACACCACGCACGAAAACAGGCATTTCCAATCTTGACAGGTCACACCTGAGCCGTATTCTTGAGAATCCGCTGTATGTCCGTGCGGATAAAGAGGTCTACCGCTATTTTCTTTCCAAAGGATATGAAATGATTGACGATATTGAAGCCTATGACGGTATTCACGGCTTATTCGTTCACGCTGGGCTTGATGATACGCATTTCGTCAAGGTAGCCTACCATGAGGGGCTTGTGCCTGCAGAAACGTGGCTGAGGGTGCAGGACCGGAAGTCGCACCAAAGCAAGTTCCCGACAAACGGCAAGGCTATGAACTCTTGGCTTGTGGGTATGGTGAAATGTGCCTGCTGTGGCTATGCGATGCACTTCAATCACTGTGCGAACAGAAAAGGTGTTATGTATCATCGCTTCATCGACTACGGCAAGTTCACGCTGAACGGCTGTCCCACTCCACCCATTCAGTTAAAGCCGAGACAGGTCGAGGACGCTGTGCTGAAAGAAATGCAGAAGCGTATCGAACAGCTCAAAATCACAAAGCGTGAGGAAAGCAAGCCCGACACCGAAACAGAGAGTATCAAGACGGAGATCATTCGCATTGACGGCGAGATCCAGAAGCTCATGGAGAAGCTCGCTGATGCGGACAGCGTACTCTTTGACTACATTCAGAAGCGTGTGAGCGCCCTGCACGAACAGAAATCGGAGCTTGATAAAAAAATGCAGACTATGTGCCGTAAGCGTAAAGCGATCGACACAAAGCCTTTGGAAGAACCTATGAAGCAGTGGGATAAACTGACGGTTCAGGAAAAGCACGATGTAGCGGCAGCTATGATTGATGTCGTGCTTATATCCGATGAAACAGGTATCGAGGTGAAATTCAGCATTTGAAAAAGTGCGGAATTTCGGTATTTTTTAGTGTTGATAAGGTGGTGCGTTGGGCGTACCTGTCGCAAGAACCACACCTTTTCCGCCTGTTTTCTCATCAAGGTATCTGCATTTCATAAACAGGTCAAGTGCTTTCTGTGAAGCTGTATTTGAAATACCTGATACATTGGTAAGTTTAGTAGGCGTAAAAAGGTTCTTGAATTCATGAGCTTCGTCAATGAACAGTTTGTCTATGCCGAGCTGTTCAAAATTTATTGTGTCATCATGATTCTTCTGAAGTTTGTCAAGCTGCTTTTCAAGGGATTTCTTTGTTCTCTCCATAGCTTTTATCTGAAATCTGCCGCCATCATTTTTTCTCATTTCCTCAATACCGGCAACAATATCATCAATCTGACTCTGGATAGTATTTATCTGACGTTCCTTTGAGACAGGAATCATTCCGAGCTGAGAGTGACCGATAATGACTGCATCAAAGTTTCCGGTTGCTATTTTTGCGAAAAGCTGCTGACGGTTTTCCTTCTGAAAATCCTTTTTGGTAGCAACAAGTATATTGGCAGAAGGATAAAGTTTCTGAAAGTCATCGCCAATCTGTTCTGTAAGATGATTTGGTACGGCAAAAAGGGATTTTGTACACAGACCAAGACGTTTGCTTTCCATTGCAGTTGCAATCATTTCATAAGTTTTGCCTGCGCCAACACAGTGAGCAAACAGAGTATTTCCACCGAACATAGCATGAGCAATAGCGTTTTTCTGATGAGAATGAAGTTCTATTGAAGAATTCATCATTGGAAAAGAAAGATTTGAACCGTCATATTCACGGGGACGAATGGAATTGAAAAGCTCATTGTATTTGTCAACAAGCTGTTCACGTCTCTGCGGATCTTTGAAAATCCACTTCTTAAACTCGTTCTTTATTTTCTCAGCCTTTTTCTGAACAATTCTTGTAGCATCAATATCAATAACAGACCGTTCTTTTTCTTCTCCGGTTACAGGATCACGGTACTGTTCCTTTTTGTGAATCTTAGGCTCTTTGAGATTAAGAAGCTGTTCCATAATCTCATAGGCATTCATCTTAGCTGAACCGAAGTCTCTTGAAGAAGCAATACTCGGATCAGCACGCTTGTTGTCTATATGCCACATACCTGTGTGTTCGGAATAGTCAACAGTAATGGTAGTCGGCTTTTTCCAGAACAGGTGTCCCTTGTAGTCTGAACGGTTTTCCCTTGGAGTATTAAGAGTTTCGTAAAGAAACTGCTCATATATCTTAGGATCAAGCCATGTCGCACCTATTTTTATATCAATGTCACCGGCTTTGAGTGGTTCAGGCAATGAGTTCTTCAGTGCAGTAACATTGATATTGAACTCCGGATTGTATGAAGCGACTTTTTCAGCAATATTAAGCTTTTTACGAATATCTCCTGAAAGATATTCACTTGCAGTCTGATATGTGTTTTCAGTTCCCGGCACCTTAAATATTTCGCCTGCAAGTTCATTCTTCAGTTCATGCTCGGACATTCCGGTAAGAGCAGACATATATTCAAAGTTTACAGATGCACGTTCAGCAACAGACAGTGTGAGTGCTTCAAGTGCTGTATCAACATGTTCAGCAGCTCTCGGCGGTTGTATAGTCCTGCTTGTGAAAATATCAGATTTTGCTATAAGCTTTGTCTTGTCAAATTCCTTTTCAAGACCTGCACAGAGATTATATGATACGTCGTTTCCGAAATATCTTTTGTTTGTCTGACTGTGAATGAGACCGAACTTGCTGTAAAAATCATCATAGACAGTGTTTAGCTTATCCTGCAGTGCAGAAATAACTGAATCCGGTTTGCTCTGTTCCTGTGCTTCAATCAGTGCTCTTGTAGTATCACGAAGGTCAATAAAAGCTGTCATTCGCTTGTACTGAGCATTCTTTTTATCACAGACCTTTTCACATGAGAAATCATTTTTCTTGAAAAAGATATCATCACCGTTTTTGAAAAGGCTGTAGTTACGCAGTTCTTCAGGTATCTTAACATTTGCACTGACAGTATTTCTGTCATAAAGTTCATTTGTTTTTATATCAGAAATCTGTGCTGAAAGCTTTGAGACAGCCTGTTTCAGCTGTTCACGAAGGTCAGCGCCCTCAACAGGAATACACATGGTATCTTCATTTCTGCCGTAGAGCTTATTGCCTTCAACGATTTTTCCGAGAGCCATATCCGGATTGTCAGCAAAGTAGCTGTTAATACGGAGACCGTCCTCATTTTTTTTGAGATGCACCCACTCAGGAATCTCTGCAGGAGGCTCGGAACGCTTCTGAAGAAAAATAATATCAGATGTAACTTCAGTACCGGCATTAGCCTTAAATGCGTTGTTCGGAAGTCTTACCGCACCGATAAGGTCAGCTTTGTCTGAAAGCTGTTTTCTGAAGCTTTCATCCTTCTTGTCAAGTGTTCCTTTGGAAGTAATAAATGCTGCAATTCCTCCGACTTTGAGCTTATCCATAGTCTGAGCAAAGAAAAAGTCATGAAGTTTTGTAGTATTGTATTTCAAATCCGGAAACGGAAGCTCACCGAAAGGAACATTGCCGACAGCAACATCAAAGCTGCCGTTCTGGAACTGAGTATTTTCAAATCCTTTTATCTGAATATCTGATTCAGGATAGAGCTGTTTTGCCATTCTTGCAGTAAGGCTGTCGATTTCAACGGCATGGATACTGCTGTTTTCAGACATTTCAGCAGGCATCTTGCCGATAAAATTACCGACACCACATGAAGGTTCAAGAACAGTACCACCTTTGAATCCGAATTTATCAAGTGCTTCATAGATACTGTCGATAATAACAGGGGCAGTAAAGTAACTATCGAGTACGGAACTCTGAGCTGAACGGTATTCTTCAGGTGTCAGTAAGTCCTTTAGCTGAGTGTATTCTGATGACCAGCTTTCATTTTCCTTGTCGAAAGCTTTTGCAAGTCCGCCCCAGCCGACATAACGTGACATGATTTCCTGTTCTTCCGGTGTGGCATTTCGGTTTTCAGCTTCAATATTTTTAAGTGTCTGTATAGCCAGGATATTGTTCTGAAACTTTGTTTTTTCTCCGCCTGTACCGAGATTTTCGTCTGTGATAACGAAGTTTTTCGGTTTTTCCGGTTCCGGCTTTGATTCCACCGGATTCAGAGTTTCTTCAGGAGATTTTTCATGTTTTAAAGGATCTATGTACTCAGCCTTATTATCCTTGTCATAGATATATACTGATTTTTCGGAATTTTCAGATGCTTCATCAAGGTGTTTTTCAATTTCCTCAAGTGCTTCACTCAGCGTAACTTCGGTTTCTATATATCCAAGTTCGCCGTTTTCATAACGAATAATATTGTTCAGCTCGTCTGTGCTGAACTTTATCTCATCTTTGTGATGGCTGTAGTTATCTTTTCTTTCATGACCGTCAGAGTCGATACCGCCTTCGTATTCGTCGTACTCATATTCAAGAGAAACTGAGTTTATTTTACTGAAGTCAATTTCAAGATTATATTTTTCAATGAATCCCGGAGAAAGTTCGTTCTGTTTTTCTTTGTCAGATGATGAAAGGGGAACAGGGTCACCGAACATGTTGAGCTGATCACCTGACATAATTTCTGATTCAGGCTTTTTTTCAGAAGATTTTTCGTTTTTCTGAATTTCCTCTATTACAGAAGCGTCCGTAAACAGCGGTTTGTCTTCAAGGGTTTCAGACTTTTCCTCCTCATAAAGCATTCCTGCAGAAATAAGCTCATTGAAGTCCATGTCTGCAAAGACATTTTCATTCATATCAGCGATACTTGCATACATTTCGCTGTCAACAAGCTTTCCGCCAACATAAGTATTGAGAGAGAATTCAATAAGATTTGCTGATACCTGAATTTTCTGCTCATCATTTGTTGTATAGGCAAGACCTATATTTGTAAGGTCAGAGAAGTCAGCTTCAGAATCATATTCCTCAATACAGAATCTGTTTATAAGCTGTTTTGCAGTTTCAAGGTCATCAGACTCTTCTTTTTTTTCCGCAGCTGCAGGTGCAGCAGGACCGGAGCCGGAACCCGGATCATCGTCATCATCCGGCACATGTTCATATTTGAAAAATGTATTGTTCCACTCGCTGAATTCAATATCCTTCGGAGGAAGGAATTTTCCGTCTTTGTCTTTTTTAAATACGTTTATACGGTCAATGCCGACAGTATCAGCTATTTTCTTTACAGCATCCATAAAGCTCTGCTGTGAATTCATCCTGTCCAGTCTGGTGAAGTCATCCACAAGATAGTTTTTACCGTCACGGACATGAACAATATCAGCTGCATTTACACCATCAGTACTTTCAAGTCCTATTGTAAGACGGACCATTGATGAATTATCCCACGGATTCGGCTTGTTTACAGAATTGTAAGGCTCTTTGCGAAGTTCAGAAAATCTTTTTAAGGCATCATCAATATTATCGAAACGCTCGATAGGAGTGTTCTTTTCACTACTGATTGCCCATGTACTGAGATCCGGTATGATATATGCTTTCCAGCTGTTTTCGACAGAAATATCCTGTTCCTGTTCTGTATTTTTTTCAGTCTCTGCGACAGGTTCTGATATATTTTCATTTGAGATTATTTTTTCCTTCTCTTTGAAAAACTCCGGAAAATCGGTAAATCCGAAATCATCAACATAATAAGCAGTCTGTGAATCATCATTTCCGACTACAATTACATCACTTACTGAAAGGCTGTGACCGGTAAAATCATTAGGATGATTTAAATTAAATCTTTGATATATCGCATCAAGCTTCATTTCTGAAGAAATGCCAGGTACTTCATCCCAGCTGTCTTCATATTTCAGGTCATAGTCGCTGATATTAAGGTTTGCTCCTGCATCCTTGTTGGTCTGATAATCAGTAAATCTGGTATAATGATATTCATCTCCGTCTTTCAGCTGATAGATACGAAAATATGAGCCGGATTCTTCCTTGTCAGTAATATTATTCTTCTCTGAACGGCTTTCTCTTTCGCTTTGCCTGACAGGATGACGGGCTTTGAAATCATCGAGAATTTTCTGTTCCTCATTTGTCAGCTGAGAATGATTCTTAAGGAACGGAACAACAGTATCTGTAATGAATGAAAGAGTATTATCGTCAATTTTGTCTCTGCTGTGAAGTTCTTTTGCATCGTAAGCGATAAAATCAGAGAGCGAACCGCCGCCGGTATATTTTCCTTCGCCAATATCATATCGTGCTGAATATGAAAGATGATTGCTGTCAACGAGAACATTGAGAGCAAATTCGGTTTCATGATACCATTCAAGCTCAGGTACATTAATTCTTTCATAACGGTGTTTATCGTCAAGATATTCAATTACGGCACTTGCAAGCGCGAATGAAATCTCTTTGTCAGCCATTGTATCATTGATAAAGCTGTCCAGTTCCGGACTTGAAGGATGATGCTGAGTGAACTTTATTCCAACCGTATCAGGAAGCTTTACAGGTCTGCGCAGGTTATCCATTCCGGTTTCTTCTGCAGCAAGTGCCATTCCCTGACTGAAAAGCTCCTTGTACACATCTTCAAAGATTTCCATCATAAGTCTGTCATCAAGAACACCGTTCGGAATAAGAGTATTTATGAATTCTTCATTTCCGGTTTTCGTTATTTCTTCCATGAGATCTTCTGAAAAATGAAAATCATATACTTCATCTTTGCCAGCTGAAACAGCAGCAAGTTCCATAAGGTTGTCATGCAGACTCATTTCTTCTTTTACAGATTTTATTTCATCAGCAAATTTTCTGTCAAAAGGGATTTCTGCAGTATTGTCAGAGCGTATTTCGACTTCCTTATCCGGTTTAACAGTAAGCTCAGCAATTTTATCGTTGAAAAGCTGAAAATCCTTCTTATCAACGGTAAATATAACACGGCTGTCACGAATCAGACCGCTGTAATTAACGGCTTCATCAAGTGCCGGTTTGATTTCCATATATTTTTCAGGCGTCAGTTTAGAGTATACATACTGTTTTTCTTTTATATCCCTGTATGCTGTATTTCCGATTATTTCTGACTTCTTTTCAACTGTGACATAGTTTTTGCGCATTTCCGCAAGATCATTCTGAATTGCCTTTACAGCATCAAGGTCACTTCTGCTTACTGTAAGTGTTCCTTTGCCGTTTGCATACACTCTTCCTGAAAAGGAAATATTCTGACTGTTAAGCATATCTGCCATTTTAAGAGCAGAGTCGCTGTCAAGTGAAATATATTCTTTCTGAGGAATATATCTGTATTCTGTGTTTCCGAATACATTTTTTTCAGGCGGGGAGTACTCAACGTCTGACTTCTTCGTGCTGAGACTGTCAAGGTCTGCAATCTTACTAAGCCATGCAGTATCCTTGTCGTTTACCGCCATAGTAACTATGTTGTCTCTGACATATGCAAAGTAGTTTATTCCCGTTTCATCAAGCTTTTTCTGAAGATCAAGAAAAGTATCCTCATACATGGTTACAAGCGACTTGTCTTTATTGTCAGTAGCTTTGTTCCATATTTCATTTCCGTATGTAACCATCTGCTGTTCCTCCTTGGCTTTTTCCTGTTCCTTTGGTATATTTCTGATATAGTCATTCCAGTCTTTATATCTGTCCGGAGTTTTCATCCTTTTCATTTCCGGATATTCCTGCATCAGCCTTTCTGCAAATTCATTTCCGGCTTTGTCATTATCCGATGCAAGAAAAACATTCTCCGGTGGAATGCCATATCGCTGCATGGTTTCAGTAACGATGTAAGGCTTAACACCCATCATGCTGACCAGTCTGTGATTGTCGAGTATATTTCTGTACATCTGGTAAAATGACAGGAGGTCAATACTGCTTTCAAAGAATACAGTCTTTTCAGCTTTGCCTGTACTCAGTTCAAAACCGTATCCGGCTGCAGATCCTGTCGCAATTCCTTTGTATTTATGCTGTGTGGAAGTTCCGGTTTTCTCAGCACCGACCAGCTTATTGTTTTCATCGAACACTTTAAAAATTATGTTACCTGTAACAGCTTCCTGCGATATTTTTCCCTGCGATGCAAGTTCGGAAATGATATCCGAATTCAGACCTCTTGTGCTGCACAGATAGGCAAATACACGTTTCATATCAGTGTTTTCATCAATACTGATATCCGTTCTGTTTTCAGTTTTTTCTTTGCGTTCACTGTTTCTGTACTGCGGCTGAAACTCACGGTCATACCGTTCATTATTCAGAAGTTCCACAGCTTCAACAAAACTGCAGTTCATGTACTGCTGAACAAAGCTGATATTGTCTCCGCCTTCACTGGTGCTGAAACGATACCATTTGCCGGCTTCTCCCGGACCGTTATCCTTGATATTAAGACTGTCATGTTCCTTCATTACATATGACCTGCCGGTTTTCTTTAGTTCAACACCGTGAGACATAAGAAAATCCGGAAGATTTACCATTCTGGCTCTTTCTATCTGTTCTTCTGTAAGTTTCATCTGATCACTCTAATCCATGATTCTTTGATTTATCCTGTTCTTTTACCTTTGGCTTTTCGTCATTACTGACTTTTCTTGCTTCCTGTTTAAGCTGGTTACGACTGAAATATCCCGTTTTTGCAACTGTTATGGCTGACTTGTCACCGTTGAGTATTGCTGAAACTGGAACTCCTTTATCCTGTAGTTCAGCAATCTTTTTCTCAGCTTCCGGCTGTGTCATGGAAGTTGTTTCTCTTCCTTCCTTAGGCAGAGATTTATAGAACTCCGGATTGATATACTTTACTGCACGTTCATCCTTTACTGATTTTGCGATATCGTCAAAGGCTTTTTCATTTTCCTTTGATACAGTAATGGTTACCAGATTTTTTGTTTCCACTGAAGAAAAAGGAATATTTTTATCCTCAAGTTTCTGCTTGATCTTATCAGCTTCTGATTTTGTTACTACGTTTATATATCTGTCTTCCTGATTAAGAGAATGGTAGTATTCTCTGTTTACAGTAGTGAAGTTTGATTTTTCATTCTGCTGAACCTTTTCCGGCTGCTGTGATTTTATGAATTTTTCAGCAAAGATGTTTACTATACCAGGATGAGCACCACCTAAGTAAGCAGGTTTCTGTTTATACATATCCGGTATGCTCTTCATATAATTCTGTGCCCAGTCTTTTACTGCTGCATTAATTCTGCCGTCTTTGCTGCCGCTGAGAGCACTGGCAAGGACAAATGCAATTCTGTTACTGGAGAAATTCTTTCTCACATCATTCAGAGCACCTTCAGAATCAAGAGACCATGCGCTTTGGGTGCCGTAATTATCTGCCAGAGCCTTTGCAATAGCTCCGGCACATTCGGCGTTGTCACGTATGCTTTCCCTGAAGGCATGAAGTTCATCATCAGAACATGTTGCCGGATCAATATCAGCTACGAATAACACTGAATCTTTTCTTCCGTATGATATTTCAGAATTATCAATATTTTCTTTAGCAGACATACCTTCAATATCAAGAGAGTGAATTTTTTCATGTACTGTTTCAGTAAGTTCATCAGCAATTTCGGAAACGGATATTTCAGTTTCGCTGTTCTCAATTTCTGTGACTTTTTCCTCTGCAGCCTTCATGGTTTCATCAACAGCCTTGTCAGGAAGTTTCTTAGGTTCTTCGATACTGTGGAGCTTTTCATTGAGCTTCATTATTCTTTTGTCAATGCCGTTGAGTTTATTCTGAATATCTATTTTTTCCGTCATGGAAAGGGAAGTGTTATATGCTTCTGTAAGTTCAGCTTTTACATTCAGAAAAGGAAGAAGCTTTCCTGATTTTATTTCTTCAGTATTATTACTGATTTCATCTTTCTTTTCCTGCTGTTCAGGAGCCTGTTTTCTTTTGTTTTCTTCAGGCTCTTCATAAACCTGTTCTTCTTTTTTTCTTTCTTCTTCCTGTACCGGCATGGCGGATCACTCCTATCTTGTAAGTTCTGAATTTTTCTTCTTTTTTTCTTTTTCCGGAATATCTGCCATAAGAAGTTCTGACAGTCGCTTTTTTATTGTCAGTGAGTCACAGTGCCACAAATCAGTGTATGTTTTGCAGAGGGATTCCTGTATTTCTGCAGGACGTGTCTGCAGGAGACTGACAGATGTTTCAAGTATTTCTGCTATCTCCGGAAGAAGAATACGGTATCCGTCTGTATTTTTTCTGTTCTTTATTTCACGCAGAAGAACTCTGTATTCTCCGAAAGTACATTTCTTTATGATTTCCTCAACCTGAATGCTGTACTCAGAATCATATGTAAGGGAAAGTTCATGATTGTTATATCGGGCAAAGTAGGGGATACCGCAGTTTTCAAGAGTATCTGCAATCAGGTCACCGTCTTCAGTTTCATATCTGGCATATGCTCTGTTGTTTATATCCTTCAGCATTCGTCCTGATGATTTTACTTCGCTCATGACTTTATCATTTCCTTTATCTCAGCTGCCAGTTCAGTATTGCTGCCGCCGGCTGTGTAATTCATTGAGTAGTGACCGCAGATCTGTTCCTTTTTCCTGTCATCAAGTGCTTTCAGTTCGTCAAATGAAATCCCTGTGAGCTTTGAGATATATTCAAGTTCAATAATTGCAAGTGCTCTGCTTGTGATTGTATAGATATGTTCCATGTTTGTGCTGTCAGCCAGATATTCAAATGTCACTGCTTTCTGAGTTTCAAAATCAAGACAGCAGAGTGAACTGTAGGCAATGCCTGTATTGTCAGCAAGTTCCTTCAGAATAATAAGGACTGAGCCTTTCTGCCATTCTGCGTCGATTGCTTCATAGAGAATCTTCTTGTCATCGTCCGAATTAACATCTACATTTTCAAATGCAGATATCATTGCATTGATATTTTCTTCAGGTAATTCAGCAATACTGCATTCTGATACATCCAGTAATTCCGATGCCTTTTTTATTGTTTCTTCTTTTGAAATCATATTTTTCTTCCTTCCTCTTCATGAAATTTTCTGAGTTTGTCATTTTCAGACTTCAGTCCTGCAAAATCCTCGATAAGCATATATATAAATCCCGGAAGCTTTGATTTTACAACGGAAACAGTACTGTCATCCTTAATGTAATTCAGTTCAAGGTTTAATAATCTGTTTCTGCTCAGGATTCCTTCGTCTTCTATATGAAGTTTATTGTTGTAAGTGATGGCATCCAGCAGAACCTCAAGATATCCGCCTTCAAGTCTGAGAACTTCTGTGTTTCTGTCTTCATTCATGGTGATTATCCTTTCCTTGTTTTCCACTGATAATAGGTTTTATTGTTATATTCATTTGATATGACTTCCGGTTCAGCGATGGTTTTCTTTCCGTTAGCTGTAAATGAAATACTTTTTCCGTTCAGAAGGGAGAGTACCTGACTGTCGGTAAGCTCATGACCATAGAGCTTTGTCAGATTCATTCCGCATTTTGCTTTGCAGTAATAACCGTATTTGCCTTTGATGACATCAGCATGACATTTAGGACATTTGCCGGCAGGTGAATTATTGCCAAAAGATACTGAAGAATCAGCAGAACCGTATTTTACGCACAGTTCCTTTACGAAACTTTCTATTCCGTTCATAAAGCTGTCAGAAGTCATTTCACCACGTTCAACAAGCAGAAGCTGGTTTTCCCAGTCTGCTGTAAGCTGAGGAGACTTTACTTCATCAGGTACAACGGATATAAGATTTATGCCTTTTTCCGTTGCTGTGATCTGTTTTCCTTTACGTTCAGCATATCCACGCTTTACAAGTGCTTCAATCGTAGATGCTCTTGTTGCAGGAGTACCCAGACCTTTCTTTTCAGTTTCCTTATCAAAATCTTCGCTGCCGGCATGTTCCATAGCGGATAGGAGAGTGTCTTCCGTATATGACTTAGGCGGACTTGTGAAATGTTCTGATCTGCCTGCTGAAAAAGAATAAGTTTTTCCTTCGGATATATGAGGGAGAGCCTTTTCATCTTCCTTTTCTTCGGTTTTAGTATATACAAACTGCTTCCATCCCTGTTCTGTAACAGTTTTTCCTGCTGCATAAAACTTATATCCGGAGCATTCACCGGTTACCTTTACTGACTCATATCTGTGAGCTGATGCACATGCACAGAACAGGCGGTTGGCAGTTATACTGAGTATATTTTTTTCGCCTTCCGGAAGAGCTGTGATATTGGCTGTTCCGATATTTACAGTAGGGATAATCGCATGATGACCGGAAACTTTGCTGTTATTGATGCATCTGTTTATATCAGGCTCAGAATTATTACCGAAATCATAAACAGTATTTATCTGACTGAGTACATCAAGTGCAGTCTGTTTCATATCATCAGAGAGATACTGACTGTCTGAACGTGGGTATGTAGCAAGTTTTCCTTCATACAGCGACTGCAGGTAATCAAGTGTCTGCTGTGCAGTGTATCCGAATGCCTTGTTTGCATCACGCTGTAAGGTTGTCAGATCATAGAGTTTCGGAGGATTAACTGTTTTTATTTCTTTTTTAACTTCCGTAACAGTAATCTGCTGCCCGGAAATACTGTTTATTACTGAATCAGCAGCTGATTCATCATCAATTCTGTCAGAACAGAGAGTAAAACCGCCACAGTTCAGATCAACAGTGAAATACTTCTGCTTAACGAAATTCTTTACATCACTGTCACGTTTAACAATCATCGCAAGGGTAGGGGTTTGCACTCTGCCGACATTTAACCCCTGTCCGTATCTGCATGAAAACAGCCTTGAACCATTCATTCCCACAAGCCAGTCCGACTTTGCTCTTGAGTATCCAGCATTATAAAGGCTGTCATAGTCAGACATTGGTTTCATTGAAGCAAGAGCATGTTTTATAGCTTTATCCTCAAGTGATGAAACCCATAATCTTTTTACAGGTTTTCTGCATTTTGCAAGTTCATATACATATCTGAAGATACATTCGCCTTCACGGTCAGCATCAGTAGCACAGATAATTTCTGTGATATCAGGGTCATTCATAAACTTTTCAAGCACTCTGAACTGATCTTTTGTTCCTTCGGATATTTTCAGCTGCCATGTATCAGGTATCATTGGAAGCTGCGAGAAGTCCCATTTTCCTGACCATTTCTCTGAGTATTCATCCGGGGATTTAAGACCGGCAAGGTGTCCGAAACACCATGATACGATGTATCCGTTGCCTTCGTTGTGAGTTTTTGAGCTTTTATTTGCTCCGACAACGGGGCTGATGGCTTTTCCAACTGATGGTTTTTCACCAATGATTAAGATTGACATATTATGTCAGCTCCTTTCTGAGAGATTTTTATTGAAATAGCAGGGTTTGTGTGGTAAACTATTAATATCAAAAACAGAATTGAATCTGTTAGACAAATATGAATTTAGAGGAGATTTGTTTTGAAACGAAAAACAAGAACTATAACTGTCAATAACCAACAATATATATGGTGGTATGAATTAGAAGCAGAAACAACAATTAATCTATCCCCAATTAATGATAAAACTTCTATTATTTCTATATATTTTCCATTAGATACAATCCACAAACATGAGCATCCAATTTTTGATATTTACAACGAAACTGTTATCATGAAAAAGGATAATGAAGAATACTGTTTAAAAATAATCTCTCCCAAAATGGTAGCTCTCATTATTTCAAATTTATCTTTTAATGAATTTACTACAAGAAGACATATTTTTTATAATGGATTTGATTTATTATTAAAATGGAATTTTATAATTTCAGAAGTTGTTACAGGAGTATGTTGGTAGTATAAATTCCAGTTTGTCGAGTTATTAAAGCACAGCACAAAGTAGCTGTGCTTTTGTGTTTTCAGACTGAAAAATTATCGTCTGCATCAGAACAAAGATTATAATCCTCGTCTATATCTTCATCATCCACATACATATTCTCATCGCAGATTTTCTTGAAATTACCGTCTTTATAGCCTTTCTTGTAGGCAATTACAGCAGAAACTGCTGCTGAAGCTGCAGCACTAAGTGCAGCGAGGATCCATTTGTTTTTCATAGAGTATTCCATTCCTTCCATAATTAAATATTTAAATTCGTCTGGCAAAACCGGAACCGGCATAATAATCACCCTTTTCCTATTCTTTTAAGCCTTTCAGTATATGTGCGATAACATCTACTGTCCAGCCGTTTCCGATACATTTGTATCGCTGAGTATTTGATATTCCTTCCGTATAATTATCAGGAAGTGTCTGAAGTCTTTCAGCTTCAACAGGAGTAAGCTTTCTGATTATGTAGTCACCGTCAGGCAGATCTATTTTATACAGACCGGTTTTCGCGCCCTGACCGCCGCCGTTTGCTGACAGCGTAACTGACTTACCGGAAACAGAATAAATTCTCTGTCCCTGACCGCCTTTTCCGTACTGTCCGATACGAACAGGGGAGCAGACAAGACTGTCTTTCTGAACAGTAGTCACACAGTTTGATTTACCATCACGCCTTACCTCGATATGCTGTTCAGTTTTATTCTCATATGCATATCTTCCGCGCTGTGCAGCACCTGTAACTGGTATTGCGACACGTTGTCTTCCACGTTCACATCCGTATGTAGAAAATGGATTTTCACCGGATTTTCCGTAACTTGCAGCAATAGTATGTGACTTGCCCTTTACGGTGTTGAACGGAATAGCAACCATTGTATTCAGGTGCTTTTCCAGGCACTGTTTAAATCCCGGATGATAGCTTGCGTTCATACAGAAACTTTTGTCCTGCCATACAATTCCGTTTTCAATTACATCAGCAAGCATTATACCTTTGTCTTCCGGCTGACATATTCCCGGAATGTTTGTCCAGTAGCATCTTTTTCTGTGCTGTGCAGAAACAAGTGCGGAGTTAATCATTACTGGCTGAACACCAAGGTACTCTGATATAGCATCCTTGATGTTCTGATGTATTGAGTGATTGTTCTCATACAGAAAATATCTGCATTTGCTTACGTCAAGTGCTCGGACGTACTGCATGAAGAGCCTGAATCCCTCACCGTCAGAAGATGTTTCTCTGTTGTTTTTCGCTATGCTCCAGTAAGTGCACGGAGAACCGCCGAGAAGTAAATCATATCCTTCAAATTCGCTGAAATCGCTGTCAAATACATTGCCATGGTGAACAATTTCGAGGTAATTGTTTGATGACACCTGTATGGCATACTTGTCGATTTCAAAAGCGTCATAACATTCCACCGGAATTCCGGCACGTTCAAGTGCCACTCTTCCGCAGGAAATGCCGTCAAACAGACTTAATACTTTCATTGTTATTCTGTATGTCGGCTTCTGAGTATCCTTTTATAAATCCTTTGCTGTATCCTTTTCTGTGTGCAGTAAGTATTATAAATGTGCAGAATGCCCCGATAACTGCACTGACACCGACAAATTCTCTCTTTCTCATTGTCTGGTTTGTCCTTTCGGTTAAAAAATGTTATTTAATTTTCTGCTGCTTCAAAAAAAATAACGAAGCACAAATAAAATAAGATAAAATAATATGTAATATATTTCAAATGAAGTGAAAAATCAGAAAATGTTATTCTTCATCTTCATTTATCTCCTCATCGTTGTCATACCAGTCACCCATAGTGATATCATCACTTTCCTTTGACTTTTTACCTTTACCGCTTATAAGTTTGTAAATAAGGAATCCGATACCGCCAAGAATAAGTACACCGCCAATAATTGCTGCGATAATAA
This sequence comes from Oscillospiraceae bacterium, assembly GCA_030533325.1. Classification (GTDB taxonomy): domain Bacteria; phylum Bacillota; class Clostridia; order Oscillospirales; family Ruminococcaceae; genus HUN007. The sequence continues at coordinate 59,264 of JAUNJJ010000003.1, read as the reverse complement.
TACTGCTGATCATTGAACCGGCAGTTTTCATTGCTTCCTCACTTAATTCATTCATATCTTCCTCAGGAAAAGGAAGTTCAGTAACAGCTGTCACTTCAGGTTCATATCTTCCGTTTGCCTGTTCTGCCGCATTGAGTGCATCTTCAGGTGTTAAGTCCTTCAGACTTTCATCTTCGTCTTCACGTCCGGCATAAAGCAGAGCATACAGGTCGTAGTCATCAACTTTATTGAGAAAATATACATTGTCCTCGCCCTTGTCAGCAGAGTAGTTTATCAGCACATAGAAAACATGACCGTCCTTTGTTGTAACAGCAATAAACTGCATTTCCTCACTGTTGTAAATTATTTTGTTTGATTTCATCAGTGTGGCATTGCCGTCAGTATCATAGTAATCATCCGAAAAAAAATCCGGAATATTTTCTGATTCACCGGTGCCGGCAAGCATATTAAAGAATTTCAGTACATCATCAGGACTGAATTGTTCTGATGATGCAGTTTCTGCAGTAACTTCACCGGAAGCAGCGTTTTCATTTGCGGCTTCTGAAATAACTGTTGTTGTTTCTTCCGGTTTTTCCGTTACTTCCGGCACTGTAGTCACATCTGCAGTTTCTTCAGCAAATACTGCTGTTCCTGTACTGAGTGTCGCAAACAGTGCTGCGGCAAGCAGAGTACTAAAAAAGTTTCTTTTCATTTTCTGTTTCCTCCGAAGAATTATTTTTATTATCAGCAAGTGCTTTTATAAACTCAGCAAGCTCTGCGGCGGTAATGCCGTTTGCTTTAAGCTCATTTATTATGCTGACTGAATCAAAGAAATTATCATCAAGCGTAATTCCGTGACTTGTAGCTTCAGCAACAATATTGTCATAGGACATAACCTTGATTTCATTTTCTATTTTTTTGCTTTCCTCCATATCATTTCTGATACGTTTTTTCAGCTGCTCAGACTTCTGAACCATTTTTTCAAGCTTCTTATCGTTTAATGCCATATTTTCACCTCCGTATCAGTAGAATACAAGTCGCGGATCAACGAAACTCCATCCGAATCCGTCTGTGTCTATATTTACTTTCAAATGAATGTATGTATTATTCGTTTTTGCAAATACTGTTCCGGTATCAATGGTATCTCCTTTACTAAACCCGGATATCAGATCAGCATTTTTTATCGTAACCTCAGTATCACGTTTGGTTCCGTGACTGCCGTCATACCAGTAAAGAACATCGTCTTTCCTGAGAATTATTGTGTGTTTGTCAGTATCAATATCCTTGATTTTGCATTTGAACGGAGCATAAACATCAGCACCGTTACTGCATTTCACATCAACAGCCGGATGTTCATCATCTATACTGCAGTGAACAGTATTCCATTCCTGCATATCCCATCCAAATGTATTTGTGTAATCATAATCTTTGAGAGAATCACCGGAAAGAATGTTTTTCAGAGTCTGATGATTTCCGTAAAGAGAACTCATTCCTGCTTCATTTCCAGCAAGGAGATTATAGTATTCAATTCGCTGACCGGAATCGGATAATCCGTTCAGTTTATCCTTCAGCACATCATCAAAACTCTTTTTCTTTTTAACGTTATAACTGAGTTTGCAGTCCTGAACCCATCTGTATTTTTCGTAATATCCGAAAAGGCAGGTATCATTAAGACCACTGTTCCAGATTAGAGTGTCATCAGGTGAAACAAGAAACCATGCCTGTTCGCCGCCCCATCCCCAGAAAGTTCTGTCATGTCTGTCGCTTCCGGTCATAAAGAAAAATTTATCGTTTGAACCGTCATAGTAGTAGAACGGTTCACTGGTTCCTGAATACCATCTGTTATCCATAACCATGAATCCAGTGGGTTCATAGCTGTCATGAGGATTAAGCACCCTGAGATCGCCGGCTATACAGATAAATCCGTCTCCGTCGCAGTACTGAGAAAGCTCATGTGTACATGAGGAAGGTTTGAATCTGTATCTGTAAGGTTCACCGTCATAGATATAAACATCCTTAGTAGCTGTATAATAAGAACCGTCATAACAGTTACCGCCACCGAAATAGTTATAGCTTCCAAGCTCTTCCCAGCGTGAAGAATTATCATACTGATAAACAAATTCATATTCATCATTGAATATCTCTTCAACAAGGCTCTTCATGGAAGAGTTAAACTTCCAGTACTTAATATCTCCGTTTGAAACAGAGAAATCATAATTGTAAGCACAAAGAAATGCCCACAGTTTCCATACGTCAAAGTCATATTCAGGATTCCACTGAAATCTGTCGCTGTAACCCCATCGCTTCTCATCAGGCTTTGTTTTCATACCGTCTGTATCTATTCCAAGCTCCTGAAGACCTTTCTTCCAGTCATCAGTACCTACTTTCAGAATCTTCTGATTCATATCCCATGCAAGTTTGGTATAATATTTCTCTGCTTCACTAAGGTCATAATCCTGGGCTGTATATGTACCGAGGATAAATCCTGATCCTCCGAGGACGGAAGAGAAAATCATGAGAACAAAAGAAAGTATCAGTGCAGCGATAAGAATAAACAGCAGCAGAAAAAGAAAGAATTTTTTTGCTTCCTGCTCATATATATTCTTTACAAACCTTAAGAAAGCTTTGACACCTTCCTTAAATCTTTCACCGGCAGAAATTCTGTTCTTACGCTGATTCTGCAGCCGTTTCTTTTTCTGAGGAGCATTACGTTTTTCTTTGAGTTTGTTGTCCTGCTTTCTCAGCCTGTTACTGGATTTATCCTTTGAATCTGAAAGCCTGTCACGTTTGTTCTGGTTTCTTCGAAGCTGATTATTATGATGCAGATTTCTTGCGGCCGGATTGGTAATACGCCTTTTGGCTGAATCTACTGCATGAAGTGCGTCATTTTCGCTGTCTTCATTAACTGCTTTCTGCCACGCTGAAGCACGGATTCTTCCGGCTGTGTACTGCGCAGGTTTCAGAACGAGAAGACCGGGTTTGGAATGAGATGCTATTTTCTTCTGATTTTTCAGTTCCTTGCTGTGATATTTCTTATCATTTTTCAGCTGTTTCTTCTCGAATTTCAGTTCACGCTTATTTTGCTTAAAAGCCTGTTTTCTGCGTTTTATAATGGCTTTATCAAGATTTGTACCGGAACTGTTTTTAAAATTCTTCCTGTGTTCCTTAAATTTCTCTTTTGATTCATTTAGCTTTTTATTAAGCTCTTTGCTTTCCGGTTTATACTTTTCATGAACAAAAAGTTTGTTTTCTGCCCGTTTAACTTTGTACTTTGCTTTTTCAACTCTGTTCTGCCTTTTTAGTGTCAGATGACGTCTTGTTCCGTTTACTGCATCAAAAGCTATTCGTGCAGCAGCAATTGTTCCTCTGTGACCGTCATCAACCGCTTCCTGCGTGTATTTCTGTCTGAGTTTATGTGTAACTTCATTTCTGACAGCATCAGCAGTATTAAGTGTAAGTGTTTCAGCGGCAAGACCTGTATTTACAGCGGTATGATCAGCTACATGTCCCGCAGTATTAACAGCTTTTGCTGCACCTTTGGCTATTTTCCCTTTCACAGTTTCCGGCTGAATACTGTCTATTGTTTTGGTTAAAGAAGGAACATCACCGGTAACTCTGTGTTTTAGATTTACAGCTTTATGAAGCAAACCACGATTATTACCTAAGAAGTTTTTATCACCACGTTCGATTCTGACTGTAGTTTTATAGCGTTTACCTTTCTGAGCTCTGTCAAACCTCAGATGAAATTGCTTTGATCTTTTACCGACTTGGTTCAGCTTTTCCTCAGCCTGCTGCAGTTTTATCTGTCTTCGCGTAAGTTTCGGCAATGATTTCACCTCCGGTTAATAGTTTGAATATAAATGCATAATAGATTTATAGAATTTACTTGACATTGTATATACAAAAGTGGTATTATAATTATAGAAGGGAGCTGATATTATGACACAGGTTAATTTTCGTATAGAAGACGATATCAAGGCTAATGCTGAATCTGCATTAAAAGAAATGGGATTAAACATGTCCACAGCTATAACAATGTTTCTTGTTAAAGTTGGAAGAGAAAGAAGAATTCCTTTTGAAATTAACGCTGATCCTTTTTATAGTTCTGAAAACATGGCAGAACTTGAAAGAAGAGTCAAAAGCGTAAAGAACGGTACAAGTGTATTAAAGGAACATGAGCTTATCGAGGTAGATGATTAATGAAAAAAGTTTGGCACGATAAAGCTTGGGAAGAATACTTGTACTGGCAGACCCAGGACAAAAAAACATTAAAAAGAATTAACAAATTACTAACTGATATTGATCGTAATGGTTATAACTGTACTGGCAAGCCAGAACCTTTAAAGGAAAATCTTTCAGGTTACTGGAGCGTTAGAATAGATGAACAAAACAGAATAGTTTTCCGTATAAACGGTGAACTACTTGAAATTATGCAGTGTGGTTCTCATTACGGTGATAAATAATCATTTTCCGGCTCTGAAGAAGGGCCGTTTTTTTATTAAATTTCATCGGATAACCGTGTCGTCATAAGTTTAAACATCTTCGTATTAGTAGGAAAATGATCTGTAAACGGAAGCATTGTATTTCCATAACTGATAAGACCTTCACCCGGACCGCTGTTCTCTACATATTTAATCTGCTCTGAAGAAATATGCAGCTTTTCTGCAAGAATATCTCTATCACCGGCAGCCTGATTGAGCATACAGATGAAATCCGAGTTGTCGAAGATATTTTCAATTTCCGCTGAAGAAAGAAGATCTTTGACGTTTTGCGTAATTCCTGTCGGAACGCCGCCCCATTTTCTGAAACGCTTCCAGATTTCAGCTGAATACTGTGAAGTCTGCTGATCCTTCAGAAGAAGATGAAATTCGTCAATATAGTAACGTGTATATTTATGAAGTTCTCTGTTAAGTGAAACTCTGTTCCATACAGTATCCTGAACGATAAGCATTCCGACTTTTTTAAGCTGACTTCCAAGCTCTTTGATATCAAAACAGATTATTCTGTTTGTCATATCAATGTTTGTTCTGTGATTAAACAGATTCTGTGAGCCGTTTACGAACATTTCAAGTGAATTCGATACACGCTGAGCAACTTCGCCCTGTTCATTAAGTGCATTCTGTAAATCTGACAGTATCGGCATATTTTCCTTTGAAGGCTCATTCTGAACGAAATCGCTGTATATTTTCTTTACGCACATATCAATTACCGAACGTTCCTCACCGGTAAGTCCGTATCTGCTGCCGACAATCAGTTCACACAGAGAAATGATAAATCCGGATTTTTCAGCAATGACTTCCATCGGATTTTCAAACAGATAATCATTTACTGCAATATCCATAGGATTTATGTGATGTTCTGAGTTACTTGCTATTCTGATACGCTGTCCGTTAAGAGCCGAAACAAGAGGATAATATTCGCCTTCAGGATCACAGATTATAATGTCATCCGTTGTAGTAAGAAAGCAGTCGAGTATTTCACGTTTTACTGTAAATGACTTACCGGAACCCGGAGTGCCGAGTATCAGACCATTCGGATTTTTAAGCTTTGTTCTGTCAGCTCTGATCATATTTCCGGAAAGAGTATTGATTCCGTAGTATGTAGCGACACCGGTCTGGAAAAGTTCTTTTGTGGTAAACGGAACAAATATAGCGACACCGGAAGTATGCATTTCTCTTGAAACCGGTATTTCATCATGACAGAGTGGGAGAGTGGAAATAAGGCACTGTTCCTGTCTGTAATCATAAGGGAAAATATTGCTGTTGCATTTCTGACAGATTCTCTTTATCATTTCCTGATGAAGCTTCAGGTCATCTTTACTCTTTGCATAGCTTCTGATTGAAATAGAAATATGAAACAGTCTTTCATTTTTACTGTTAAGTCCGGCAAGAAGCTGTGATATATCGTCTATGTACATCTTTATAGCCGGAGGAAGAATATCCGTATCATAACCGTTCTGAGAAGCCTTTTTCTGCTCATCAATCTTCATCTGTTCAACGTTAGTAAGCTTTTTCTTGACAAATTTCAGAGCATTTACCTGGTCAAGCGGATCAACGTGAATATTTACACAGAACAGTTCCTGAAGTTCAAGAAAACTCTTCAGAACTTCATCCGGAAGCTCACCGGCAAGTATATTCATTCCCCATACAGCTCCGAAAGAATCACCAATTTCAAAATTCTGCTTGTTGAATTTAAGTGATGAAGGTGAAATAAAGTCTTTGGTATCCATGCCGGCACGAAGCATTCCGTCCCAGTCGAATATAAATGGTCTGTCAGTATGAGGATTAAGTGAATAGTAAAGTGTTTCAAGACGTTCAGTTCCGTCAAGTACCTTTGCATCAACATTAAAAGCCTTGAATCCCTTGATTACGTCATTTGCTATGGACATTAATTTTGAATAAGCTGCCTTATGGGATGTACTTTCAATACCAAAGGTAAGGAATTTTCTTGCTGACTGACCGTTTGTGCCTTTTACAAGCTTATCTGTCAGCATATCAGAATATTCCTTTCTGATATCATTGAATGAATCAGCCTGAGACGGTATCTGAACAGCCTTTATGAGCTTGTCCATTGATCTGTTCTGATTTTCAAATGTCAGCTGAAACTTTATGGTGCTGTCAAACATATTTATGATGTCACAGTATTTTGAGAAAATATTATTCTGTTCATCAAATTCAGCAATAGAATAGTTGGCATCAAAGAACTGTACGGTCATTGAAAAGAAATTTTCAGAATTCTGGCATACTCCATCACGGAATATTGCCTGATAGGGAATAGTGTTCTGAACTGTATTTTTAATCTTATTTGCTCTCTTCAGTTCACTCAGTCTCTGAAATAAAGTCTTTTTTTCCTTTTTGGTTATTTTTGAAGCCGGCTTGTCAAGTATTACCGCAGAAGATGCTCTGGCATCCCTGCGTATTTTTACAGGCTTTTTCTTTTTCGTTTTTCCGAATATCACTTTAACGCCTCCTCTCATTTAACTCAGTTTCACTGAGCTTCTTTTGTATCTTTGTATATTCGATATAATTATCAATGTATTCATATATATTAATGGTATGGTAGTATCTTTTCCTTGGACTGATAAAATAATTGAACATGTATTTAATCTGTTTTTCAAGATAAACCCCGTTCTTCCTGTACAGTCCGCACAGGATAGCAGGGGCGGCACATGCCCCCATAGCAAATATTGCACCAGACATTCCAAGAGCTGCTCTTGAAAGAAAAAACACCGGAGCACCAATAACCAGTCCGATACCGAAACAGATAACCTGTCTTTTGGTAAATCCCATTATGAATTTTTCCTTTATATCATTCAGGTCTTTAGGGATGGACACAACTCGTGTATTGTTCATGATGTTTTTCCTTTCTCAGTGAGCGTTGAAAATTGAGCGACTGACAGCATTGGTTCTCAGAATTGTGAAAACAAGTGCTGCTGTATATCCGAGCAGCATTGCCATCTGCATGATTATTCCGTCAGTACTTGAATTAAGTGCGACAATGCAGTTTGAAAACAGTGTTTTGAATATTGCAAGTGCTACTATTATAAAGAATCCCTGAAAAGAAAGAGCAAGAAGCTGTTTAATCCAGTTCTTTCCTACACTTGACCATTCACCGCCGTCCATCATTGTTGCCATTGGAATAGGGGCGATAGAAAGGTACATAAATACTTCGATTATTCGTGATGCAAGAGTAATAATAATAGCCACAATCAGTATCATTACCGCCAGATGTACAATCAGGGAGATAAACCATACTGTTATCAGTTCTCCGAGATTAAGCGTCGCAAGTGACGATTTTTTCAGAGCAAGAGCTGTTGAAAGGTAGTCACCGCCGCCGCCGAACAGGGTAGTCAGTCCGTTTGAACAGACATTTGTGCCGAATGAAAACAATCCTGATGCGATGTAGTACACATTCGACACAAGCAGAACACCGCATAATGCTTTGATAATCCATTTTATTATTATGGAATCGTCAAAGTCTTTAAAGTTATTTCCCCGGAGAACAGTTTGTATAAGATCGTTTAACAGAACTATTGTCAGAATAAATCCGCCGATAGGAACGACAACGTTGTTACACAGTGTTTCTATAGTAGTCCACACTGCTGTTCCTCCGGTTCCGCCGCCGGTAAACTGTGCCGGATGTTTGGTAAGAAACGTCTGAACCAGCCCACCGGATTTATTGGTTACTTCAAAAGTATCAGTGAGCAGGTCCGATATGCTGTCAAACTGTGATTTTATTCCGTCTGAGAACAGGTTTTCACACCATTCCTGCAGAGAGTTAATAGCATCACTTACTACACCCATTTTCATCACCGTCCTGTATTATTTTTTATACTTATATAAATTTCAAAAAGAAATTGTTTTCGTGTTTATACTGCTAACCCACTAACCACCCGCCACAAGCAGTATTACTGTTGTTTCAGATGATCAGACTGCACCAGTCATCATGTTCTGGAGAACCGGAACGAGTACGATAGCGAGAAGGATAAGACCGAGACCGGCCATGAGCTGTTTCATACCCTGTGACTTCGCACCAGGGTTATCGTTTCCGTAACCTTCAAGAAGATTAACTACACCCCAGAGACCGACACCGCCGCCGATAAGACAGATAACTGACTTAAGTACTGTACAAGCAGTTGTGATAAATGTACCTGTGTCAACAACACCGGTTGCCGCAAATGCGTGAGTAGGGAATGCAGTAGTATATGTACTGCAGATCATTGCTGCAAGAAGAAGCTTCTTTGCAAATCTTGTACGTTTTGTAAGCTTTGCGTTCTTTGGCTTTGTTGTCTCTGTTACTGCAGATACTCCTGCTGTTTCGATAGTTACTGTGTTCTTTGTTTCCATTGTCAAAATACTCCTTAAATAAAATCAGTAATAGCTTCATCCGGTTATATATTTTTGTTTCCGGATTCTTCGCTGCCGGCTTCATTCACTTATATTTTTTTCTGTGAATTCTTCACCCTGCGCACTTATAGCCTGAGAATCTTGAACCCTGCGACATATACAGTTTGTTTCTCTTTTTATCTTTTACAAACTTAGCAATGTCAAATTCATTCTTTGGGTTACTGTCAAGCAAAAGCGGATAGTTTTTGTGTTTGGTGATATCGTATTTGTCAGAGAAGAAAGGTCTTACACCTCTGAGCTGTAAAATACATTTACCACCGTCCATGACTGCAAGCTCATCCACACTTTTCAGTTCTTTTCCAAGTTTCTGATAGTTTGTTCCGAAGCTGTCACTCTGTCCCTTGGTTAATGAAGTATTGAAACTGTCAATTGTCTCCTTGCCAAGAGATTCGGAAATTTCCTTCAGCGTAGTCTTTTCCTTGCCGCCGAGGAAGATAGTAGTATCACAGTTACCTTCAATAGTGTCAGCATTATCCTTGTAAATCGCCTTTAACTGGCTCTTTGCCTGAAGGATAATTGTTGCACTGATCTCACGGGAACGGATAGTAGCTATCAGTTTCTCAAAGTTTGGAATTTCGCCGATGTTTGCGAACTCATCAAGGATGCAGCGTACATGGTATTTCAGTCTGCCGCCCGGACTGTTGTCAGCCTTGGTGCAAAGCAGATTAAAAAGCTGTGAATACATGATTGCAACAAGAAAATTGAATGTTGCGTCTGTATCAGAGATAATGATAAACAGTGCTGACATCTCATCACCGAGCATATCAAGATGCAGTTCATCATAGCTTGTTATCTCAAGAACTTCATCAATAGCAAATGGCGCAAGTCTTGTGGAACATGAGATAAGTATCGACTTCGCTGTTTTTCCGGCAGCAAGCTTATATGCCTTAAACTGCTTGACTGCAAATGCTCCGATACGTTTCTGTTCATCAGAAGGCTGGCATTCATTTTTGATGTTTATGTAGTTTTCAGATGCTTCATAATCATCAGGGAATGAATCGTTAATCCAGTGTTCAACGAATTCAAACTGAAGATCTATTGCGTTTTTGAATGTTTCATCGTCCTCACGGCATTCTGACATATTGATCATGTCAATCAGCGTTTCAAAGTTTCTCTCATTTTCCGGATAGAAGCAGAATATCATAGCGATATATGCTGTATAGAGCAGTTTTTCTGCCTTAACCCAGAAATCATCACCTGACGGCTGATTTCCGGTTGATGTATTTTTTATAAGAACCTCTACGAATTTCAGAATATCTTTTTCTCTGTTCTTTTCTGAAATATAGCAGAAAGGGTTGTAGTGCATTGACTTTTCAAAATCAATTGTGTTGAAAACCTTTATGTTATATGGTTCGTAATATTTATTTCCTTTTTCGTCCGTCACAAGTTTTCCTCGCTGAAGCATTTTTCCGCATTCAACAAGTACAGTTCCCTTAGGATCAGTAATAACATATGAGCTGTGCATCTGCATCAGGTTCGGTTTAACAATAAATCTTGTCTTTCCTGAACCTGAGCCACCGATAACAAGAATATTTTTGTTTCTTGCATATTTCGGATGGGAAGGTCTTCCCATTGTAAGATACTCCGACATGGTAAGAATAATATTATTATCAAGATCGTTTGTATCCATGTACGGTTCGATATCTCTTGACGAACCCCACACAGCAGAGCCGTATTCAGTTCCGTGTCTGAATTTCTTTCTGTCAGCTTCACGGATTTTCATTACTGCTTTTGTTACTCCGCCTGCTGCTGCACCGATGATGATATCATACAGATTCATAGACGGTAGTATATGTGCTAATGCCGGACCGATATTCTCAATAGCCGGAATAATCTTGTCAGATACTGTTTCACCTTCGGCTGTTCTGAAGGCAAAGCACATCAGATTACCTGCATAAGCAACAATAAAATACGGTATGTTTGTGAGGACAAATCTTTTTATCTTTACTTTGTTTGTCTTCATTGTGTGTCTCCGCAAGTCCGTCCGATCTTGCAGAAGGTTTTATTTTCTTTATCATCGAACAGACTCCCTTGATTTTTCTCTCTCTTTTTCTTTTCTTTTTGGCTGTTCATTAATTTTCTGAGCTTCCTGTTTAACCTGTTCACGGCTCATTTCGCCACGTTTTCTGTTCTGAAGCTTATCCTGGGCAACACCGGCATATTCTGCAAATGCTTTAGTGAAGTTTTCAGATTTGGCTGCTGAAAAGAAAACATGATAAGTAGGCGGTTCTGTGCTTTTATCTTTTTTGAGAGCAAAGTCAACGTCATATTTCTTTGCTGTATCAGTAAAGTCAGCGATATTGTTTTCACTGATTTCAATACTGTCAAGCTTTCCGCCGCTTTTCTTTTCAAGCTGTTTAAGTGTCATCTGACCTGATTTCTCCGCAGAACCGCTGAGAAATTCCTGTACAGCTGACTTCAGGATACCGGAAGTCATTTTCTCTGTCTGAACAGAAAGGTCAATGATTTTTTTCAAACCATTTTCATAGTCTGATGGCATTACTGTTCACTGTCCTTTCTGTCAAATTCATAAACACCGTAAATTTCGGACTGAAGCCATTCAACAAGCTTGGCTTTAGCCTTGTGAGCTTCATAACAGCTGTCATATGAACCGATTATTGTATTCTGACCGTTTGTTGTGACTGCTGTAACGGAAAACAGCTTATTGTTCTGACTGTCCTTTTTTGCACCGGAATCAACTGATACCGAAACTACATTTGAGTAGTTGATAAGTTCTCCGGACTGAGTGATAATTGTCTTTGCCATTGGGATCACCTCCTTTCACGGGTGAAAATGTTCGATAGATCTTTCGTAAATGCGTTATTTGTTAGTAAATTGTTGTTGTACTGCTGTCATAACTGTGGTATAATATATATAAAGAAACATAAAATATTACAAGGAGCCAACTATATATGCCTGAAAAAGAAATTATACCTGTAACCAATGATGTCATGTTTAAAGCGTTATTTGTTAAGTGTCCGGAAGCACTGGCTGGATTTCTTGCATCAGCATTGAAGATAGAAAGAAGTACAATCAAAAATGTCAGAATAAAAAATCCTGAATTAACACCAAGCTGCTATGAAGGAAAACTGACACGTCTTGATATTCTTCTTGAACTTTATGACGATGTAATCAATATTGAAATGCAGGTATCAAAAACTGCTGACTATAAGGACAGATCACTGTTTTACTGGGCAAGAGTTTATAATGATGCACTAAAAGAAGGACAGTCATACAATGAATCAAAGAAATGTATATGCATAAACATACTTAATTTTACGATGTTTGAAGAGTGGAAAGAATATCATTCATCATTTTCAGTAAGGGAAGATACTCACAATGTCCGTCTTACTGACAAGCTTGAAATACATTTCCTTGAGCTTACAAAGGTAAAGAAAATAACCAGAGATCAGAATGAAGTCGATTCACTTAAACTGTGGATGCAGTTATTTAAAGCTAAAAGCAAGGAGGAACTGGATATGTTAAGCAATACAACAGTTGATGATATCAGAACAAGTGTAAGCGTAATCTATGACCTCAGCGAAGATGAAAAACTCCGTGAATATATCAGACAGCGTGAAAAGGCAGAATTTGATTATCAGTCTGATATGGCTAATGCTATGGCTGAAGGAGAAAAGAAAAAAGAGGCAGCTTTAATTGCTAAATGGAAAGCTAAAGGTATGACTGATGAAGAAATAAAAGAACTTCTTGGTTAAAAGAATTTATTAATTACGTATTTATAGGATGTAGCATTTTGTTGCTGCATCCTATATTTATCTGCTTACATGTTTTCATTCAGTAGCTCATTCATCATCATAAAATTATCCCTTGCCTGTTTCTGTCTGAATGAAGTGCCGCGAAAGGCGATAGGAAAGCAGGCATTGAATATTCTGTCGTATGTTCTTTTCTTTCTGATATCAGAAGTTTCACGCATTTCGGATAATTCAAGGTTTGTTGTGATTATCAGCGGTTTGCCGGCACTGATTCTGTAGTCGATAAGAGCATGAACACGTTCAGCTGCGTAGTCAGTACCTCTTTCAGCACCGAGATCATCAACAATCAGAAGATCAGGCTTTGAGATATTATCAAGATATTCATAATACTGTTCTTCGTTATAAAATCCGGACATTTCCACAATCTGAGTAGTCTGAAGCCATCTTACGGAATACTTTGCTTCCATAAGAGCATTGGCAATACAGGCAGCCATGTAGCTTTTACCTGTACCGACATCTCCGTAAAGGAGAAGACCGGAAGAGCCGATTTTATCAAAGTTTACGACATAGTTGATGCCGTTTTTCCTTTTCTTCACATCGTCAATAACGCAGAATTCAGCTTCCAGAAAGGAAGAAGGGATTCTGCTGTTTTTCTTTCTCTCTGCAAGTTCAGCAAGTTCTTTGTTTCTTGCTTCCTTAGCTGATGAAGCAACGTCACATTTACAGATACAGTTTACAGTCATATCACCGCCTGTTCTGAGATTTCTGATAACGCACTGCTTTGGAGTATGACATCTGCCGCAGTAAACCAAACCGTTAGTCGGATTAATGTAATCTTCCGGTTCAGCATGTGCCATTGCATATTCAGCACTGTTTACAGCGATTGAACTGATAATTGCATCAAGACAGATGTTTATATTTTCGCTTCCGGTCATAACTTTTTTCTCCTTTACATAACATCCGCAAACGGATTTTCACCGTCTGCATAGTATTTAACTTTTGAATTCTGATTATTTTTCTGAGCCGGATATTTCTGACTTACACGGCTGATAACCCATGAACGGATAGCATGATAATCAGATTTATATTTTTTACCGTTCGCAAGTTTGTAATTATTAAGCACCTCAATACATTCATCAGTAAAATCTTTTCCGAGTTCATTGCAGAGTGTTTCGTATTCTATTTCAAAAAGCAGAACACTTTCCGCATACTTTTTCTTTTTCATTTTTTCTGATGGAGCAGGGGAGTTTTTCTGCGAAGCAGTATTGTCAGTAATTGATTTATCAGTGATTGATTTTTTAATATTTGATTCTTTAGTATTTAATTGACCTTGATTTTCCACTGATGGATTATCCACATATGGATTTTCTATACCTGGGTTTTCTGATGCTGGACTGTCCATATATAGATTTTCTATGTCTGGACTGGATGACGTATTTGCGTCATTTGACTGACTTTTTGACAAAGCCTTGCGTCCGTTGGATATTTTAGTTTTCTTTTCGTTCTGAACGGAGCAGTTAATATCTTTTTCAGAATATTCAAAGAAATCATAGATATAAACGAAGCGTCCGGTTTCTGGATTCTGAGTTTTGGTAACAGTAAGATATCCCCATTCCTTGAGTTCGTTCAGAGCACTCTTAACTGCTGTTTCATTTTCCTTACAGATAGAAACAAGACCGGCTATTGAATAATCCCAGTCATCACGAAGAGAAAAGACTTTGCTTAAAAGACCGATTGCTTTAAGACTGAGATTTTTTGAACGGAGATGATAATTGCTCATTACTGTGTAATTCTGGTTTCTGTTTATTCTGCAAACTGATGAGCTGACAGGCATGATATAATCCTCCTGATTGTAAATTGTAAATTTTTTGTGAACATTTCAGAAAATAAAAAACGGCGTTACTCTATTGCTAAAGTAACGCCGTGTGATGTATAATAAAAAATACGTACAGCGTTATTTTAACGCTGTACGTACTGTAAGAGTATTAAAATATGGTAGTATATGCCAAAATTCTAAAAACAGATGTCTACCAAAAATTTTACTGTGAGAGCATTTCTACCTGATTTCTACCAAAACGGACTTTTTTTCAGAATTTCCTGAAATTTCTGAAACAACGCAAAACTGCGATTTGAACTGAATAGCACCTTTCAAACAACGCATCTTTGGGCACGAATTGCCGAGTATTGCCGCGAACTGCCGAGTAATGCCGAATTGGCTGACAGACTCAAAATCCCGTGGTGGCAACACCGTGTGGGTTCGACCCCCACTGCCGGCATACAAAATTATTCAGAGGAACGAGACGTTGATTGAACTTGCAATCAACGTCTCGTTCCTTATTGTTTTTGAAGAGGATGTAACGCTGAAGCTATGCATCCTCTTTTTAATATAAAAATTCGTCATTATGCAAACAAAAAAAAAAAATGGATGGTTAATAATGCACAAAAAAATGAAATTTAATTTTTAAATTGAATTTAAAATAATTTTCTGTTATAATTGTTTAGGATAAAAAAGCATTTTATTATTACCAATCTGGGAGGAATTATTTATTTCAAAGAAGGCATTTTTGTTTCAGGGTGTAGGAAGCGATATTGACAAATCACTTGCTATGCTTAGTGAGGATGAAATGAATTATTTTTATGGATTGTGTGACCGTGCATCTGATTTCACGAACCTTAATCTGAGAAAATACCTTTTTGACAAATCTTCATTAAGCGGACTTGATAAAACATTTGCGGAGTGGATTATAACCGGACTTTGCGACTGTACTGTATATGATTCTTTACTTAAACACGGAATAAAGCCTGACTATATTGCAGGATACAGTTTAGGATTAAACAATGTATGCTGCTGTTCCGGTTCTATTGCGCTTGAAGAATCAATTACAATTTTAAAGGGTGTTATATCAAGTATTTCTGAAGCATCTAAAAGTTCAGAACAGTATGGTATGGGTGTAATTATTGGTCTGGAATATGAAACGGTAACTGGTCTGATTGCTGATTTTGTTTCAAAAGACAGATTAGCAGTTTCGAGTATTAACTCTGAAACATTCATAGTAGTTTCCGGTTTTCTTTCGGAGGTTAAAAAAATTTTACAGAAAAGTGCTGAAGAGGGAGCGATAAAAAACATTTTGCTGGATGTTCCCTGTGCTTTTCACAGTAGTCTTATGACGGATTACTCAAAGCCTTATTTTTCACATTTACAAAGTCTGAAATTCAAAAACAGCAGTGTCCCGATAGTATCTGTTTATAGTCAGAGAGAACTGACTGAGGCAGATGACATATCGAACGAACAGAAACGAAACTTCCTTGAACCTATGAAGTGGAAACAGACAATTCAATATCTTGAAAAAGCAGGGGTAACTGAATTCTGGGATATGAGTACACTTGCTGCAGTGAAAAAGGCTTCACGTTTAACCAGTCCGAATTCAAAATTTAAAACAATCAAATCATTAAGAAATTTTGATTAATTATTCAGGAGGATTAAAACCATGAGAGAGATTACAGAAGAAATAAGAAACGAAATCAAGGATATGATTTTTGACTACTATGTAGAAGAATGCGAGATTGATCCATCAGAAATCTCACTCGATTCAAACCCGCAGGATGATCTCGGCGGCGACTCACTTATGTTCGTTGAACTTGTAGAATTGGCATCTGAAAAATATGAAATGGATGTTAAGCTTCAGAGTGTAGGCAAGTACCTGCTCAAGGCACCGCTCAACACTATGCAGGATGTTGTCGATGTATTCTGTAAGATATATCAGTACGGCGACGAAATAGTAAATCTCTGATAGTTAAGCGGTATTTTCATAATGATATACAAATCAAATTTATCTACACTTGAAATAACAGGAGATTCAGCAGTTTTAACGATAGAGAACGGGAAAAAGAATCTTCTGACAATACCTGAGTTTATTGATAAGGATATTCTTGAAGATGCTTTGAAAGCTAACCCGCAGGTAACATCACTTATCATTACAGGGGCAGGCAGACATTTTTCCCATGGAGCAGATATAACTCATTTTGATCACCCGATGTGTACACCTGTTCACAGTACTCATACTGAATTATTGCGAAAAGCCAAAGAGTTATTGCTTTACATTGAAAATCTTCCGATTATAACAGCTGCAGCAATTAACGGAGGATGTTTTGGCGGTGGACTTGAGATTGCATTGAGCTGTCAGTTCAGAATATGTTCAAAGAATGCATTTTTTGCACTTCCGGAAGTAAATCATGGCGTTATTCCAGGGATGAATGGTGTGGAAAGACTTACTAAGACAGTCGGAAAAAGCAAAGCAATTTCTATGATACTTTCAGGTGAAATACTTTCGGCGACTGATGCAAAAAAGCTTAAGCTGGTTCATCTTGTTTCCGAAAAAAAGAACTGTATGAGTGATGCAGCTGAATTTGTACGAACACTAAAGAGTGGAAAAAGTGCACTTCAGATAAAAAGCATAATCAGTCTGGCTAACAGCACAGCAGGCGGAAACCCGATAGATCCTGAAGACACTTCATTTGACAGTGTTCTGCTTGACAAGATATCAAGGAGCATGGAAGAAGGATGAAAAGTACATATTTTGTAACAGTAAGAGGATATGAACTTGATTCTTTCGGACACCTGAACAATGCGGTTTATCTTAATTACGCAGAACAGGCAAAATGGGAATTTCTTAATGAAAATAAATTACTGGAAACAGTTCAGAAGAATGGACTGTTTCCGGTTATATTGGAAAACAACATCCGGTATATGCATGAATTCAGATTATTGGATAAAGTACGAATAGAAACAGAATGGAGTTGTACCCGTAGTATACTTCATTTCACGCATACTTTTTTTAATGATTCAACAGGTTTAAAATCATGCAGAATTACCGGTAAACTTATGTTTGCTGACATAGACCGGATGGTTTTCGATATTCCTGACGAATTATATGACTTTATTCAGGGGGAAAAACATTGACAACCGAAATACAAAAAAACTATATGATAGTCAGCAGTATTGACTCTATGGAACAGCTCATGTCCTGTAGTATTCCTGAAGAAAAAAATATTGCTGCAGTTGTTATAAATACAGATGCAGAATTTCAGATTAATGAAGCCGGAAAAAAATATCTTGAGGATTCCAGTTTTGTGACTATACTTTACAGTACTGATTTTTCAGCATTTTCAGCTGAATTTCTAATGTGTTTTGATATACGTTTATCAGACAGTGATTATTTTATCACACAGGAAATATTCAAAGAAATTAATACAGACAGGTACAGACTTCTTTGCGGCAGAACAGATACATACAGACTTATTTCAAACTTCAGATCAAAAAATGCTTCTGATTACAGAACTAAACTTGTTAAAAAAACTGAGGGCATCGATTCAGTAAAGAAATACTGCGAAACATTATTTAAAGATAAATCAGCTTTTGAAATAAACTGTATTTTAAGATGCCTGACAGCAGCCCGCACTGGAAACATTAAGACAGTTTTCAGGCAGGAGTCTGTTAATTTTTATGAAATGATTCGTCAGAAAGTGCAGGACAGTTAATATGGAGTTAATAAAAGAAAATGATATACTTATTCTGAAAATGGATGCTCCCGGAAATAATATAATGACAGGAGATTTCATGGATTCTCTTCTGTCCTGCCTCAGCGAAGCAGAAACATATAAATATGATAAATCCATAAAAGGTTTTATAATAACCGGTTCCGGCAGACACTTTAGTTGTGGTGCAGATATACCGTCTCTTATGGAAAGATCTGCAGCCGAGCTCGAAGAATACAACAGTACAGGAAATCTTCCGAAAATACATACAGAACAGAAACATGCTCTTACAATGCAGTGTGAGCTTCCTTTTCCTGTGATAAGTGTAGTAAAAGGATTCTGCATTGGTTCAGGAAGTGAGATAGCTGTTAATTCACATATAAGAATATGCGAGCCGACAGCACGTGTAGGACAGCCTGAATCAACTTTTGGTATTCTTCCGGCACTTGGAGGAATAGCAAAGACCACTGAAATATGCGGTTTATCTGACGCCATAGAAATGGTGCTTACCGGTAATCTTTTAAGTGCTGCTGAAGCCGAAGAAAGACAGTGGTGTGATATACTCTGTGAAAGAAATCAGGGTTACAGCACGGCAGTCAGATTAATAGAATTTATAAACGATAACTTCATTGATTATGACAGAGAACGTTCTGCTGAATATGTTGCAGAATTTGTCAAAATACAGAAAACCGGAATACATAATATCAGAAAAATAGGCATAGCGGGATACGGAAAAATGGGACAGGATATTTTTAATGTCCTCCATGATAATATATTCGATGCTGAATTTGTTGTATTATGCCGTCATGATGCAGATACATATAAAGAAAAGGTTCAGAAAAATCTTTCAAAGAATCTGAAGAGAGGAAAGCTCACAGAAATCGCATATAAAATCAGCAGCAGTAATTTTATTTTTACAACTGATATTTCACATTTAAATGACTGTGACCTTATAATAGAAACTATTTCAGAGGATATTTCTGAAAAGCGGAATCTTTTTGCTGAATTTGATAAAACAGTTAAAGAGGGCTGCATTTTTGCAAGCAATACATCCTCTCTGCAGCTTTCAGAAATTTTTTCAGAGGTAAAAAAGCATAAGTTCATGGGAGTTCACTTCTTCTATCCGGTTAAACTAAGCGGAACGGTAGAATTCAATAATTGCTGTGACTGTAAAATGGCTGAAGCATTTTGTACTGCACTGAAAAAGGAACCGGTATTTTTTGAAAATGAATACTGCTTCTACCTGAATCAGTTTATTAGTTTTGCAGTATCTGCAGCAGTAAATATAAAGGAAAAGTACAGTATCAGTACTTCAAAGATGATGGAAGTTTTGCATGACATATTTCCTCAGCATGCACTGTTCGGAATGGTTGATTCGATCGGATTAAAGCTTTTTACATCCGGTGAAAATGATACTCTTGTAAAGAGAATTCAGAATCTGATTGTGTCAGCCAAAAATTACTTTTCCGGTTTATTGAACGACGGATGTCCGGGCGAACCAGGGAACTTTCTGGGATATATTTCAGAAAGGGAAAATGAGGATTCTTGTTCTGAATTTCCAGCTGATGAGATAAAGGAAATGATCATATCCGCAATATTAAACGAAGCAGTAAATGCCTCTGAAGAATGCGGCTGTGATATGACATCAATTCTCAGTGATACATTAAGCATTTCAGAAACGATGAATTCATACTATAAAGATTTCGGATATGAAAAAATAAAAAATGCTGTTGATAAAATGAACAGTATCATTCCTTCAGAAGCATTTATTCCGGCTTCAGAAGAGATATTTAAAAAATATTTTGATTAACATTTGGTGGTGAACTGTTTATGGAAAAAGTTCTGGTTACAGGAATGGGAGCTATTACTTCCATAGGAAACAATGTAGATGAATACTGGAATAATCTTATTGCGGGAAAATGCGGGATTGATAAAATTACACGAATAGATGTAGAAAATCATGATACTGTTGTTGCTGCTCAGGTTGATGATACTTTTGAAACTCTTGCAAAAAAATACTGGACCAAAAGGCAGCTCAACGCAGTTACAGCACCTGTAAGAATGCTTCTTGCATCTGCAAGTGAAGCGGTTGATGACAGTGGTGTTGATTTTTCTAAAATGGATACCAGAAGAATTGCTGTTATACTTACTGTTACAGATCTGGGGTATGTAGATGCAGAAACAGATAACAAAAAAAATATTATTTTGAAAGATATGGCAAGTTCAGCTCCGGCACTGATTTCTTCAAAATACGGAATTCATGGTGCATGCTTCAGTGTGGCATGTGCATGTGCTTCCTCAGGGTATGCTATTTCGATGTCAGCTCATTTAATTGAAACCGGATTTTATGACATGGTTATAACAGGCGGATTATCCGGATTTGTTACACATGACCGTCTTACAGGCTTTAATCAGATACTTGCTATGTCTTCAAACCCTGATCCGAAAACAGCATGTCGTCCTTTCTCCAAAAACCGTGACGGTTTTATTATGGGTGAGGGTGCTGGTGTACTGATTCTTGAATCAGAAACTTCTGTTAAGAAGAGAAATGCAAAAAATTATTCACAGTTATCAGGGTATGCATTCTTCAGTGAGGCTGCCGACATGACGTCTCCTATGGAAAATGGAGAAGGGATGAGAATCGCAATGGAATCTGCCCTTGAAAAGGCAGAACTTACAATTGACGATATAGACTATATTAATGCTCACGGAACATCAACCGGTCTGAACGATAAGTATGAAACATTTGCAATAAAGAACCTTTTTGGCGAACGTGCTTACAGGATTCCGGTTTCATCAACAAAGTCAAGTATAGGTCATACTCTTGGTGCCGGAAGCGCACTTGAATCAATTGCTTCTATAAAAGCTTTGAATGAGGGGATTATTCCGCCTACGCTACACTACGATGAGCCCGATCCGGAGCTTGATCTTGACTATGTTCCTAATGAGGCGA
This sequence comes from Oscillospiraceae bacterium, assembly GCA_030533325.1. Classification (GTDB taxonomy): domain Bacteria; phylum Bacillota; class Clostridia; order Oscillospirales; family Ruminococcaceae; genus HUN007. The sequence continues at coordinate 38,178 of JAUNJJ010000003.1, read as the reverse complement.
GAAAAGCTGAACTGCGTGCAGTTCTTTCAAATTCGTTCGGATTTGGCGGACAGAACTCAACATTAATCTATACAAAATAGTAATAACGGAGAATAACATGCCTATTTGTCAGATAAAGACTAATTACAAATTTGATAATGATAAGAAATCTGAATTTTTAAGTCATCTGAATCGTGAACTTGCAGATATTCTTGATAAGCCTTTGCCGGCAGTAATGTCAATGATATCTGAAGAATATATGTATATGAATAATTCTGATGACACAGTATTATTTGCAGAATTCAGATATCTCAGAGATTTTTCTTCAGCAGAAGAAAAAAGAACATTTTTAAAAAAATTTTCCGATAAAGCACTTGAAATCTTTCAGTCATTTATTGAAATAGACCCGCACAGGATATATATGCAGTTTACAGAGATGACACGTGAAGGTGCATGGAAGTATACAGAACAGGAGAATTAAAATGAAGTGGCCAGTTAGAAATTTATTAAATCCGGTATCAACCCGAACATTGCTTTTTGGTACAGATCCTTTTGATACAGAATATGTACTTCAGAAGATTGACTCAATAAATATAATGAGCGGAAAGATGATAAAGGAAGTATGGTTCAGGGAATGGGAACAAAAAGCTACAAAATACATTGATTTTGCAGGAAAATCTGAATCAAAGGGAAATATCATTTCCGCGGAAAAATATTATATGCTTGCTGCACAGTGTTATTATGCAAGTTATATGATTAATACTGATGATATTAATCAGAAGAAAACAGTTTATAAAAAACTTGCTTCAAATTACAGAAAATCAGTTTCTCTCAGAAAAAATAAAGTTGAATATATAGAGATAGAAACTGAAAACGGAAAGCTCCCGGGATATATTCATTTTCCTGATGACGGAAAATCATCGGATAAATATCCATGTGTTGTAACATATTCAGGCTTTGGAAGCTGTAAGGAAGAACTTGATATGCTTGCTCTCCCTCTTACAGAAAGAGGTCTTGCTGTTCTTACTGTTGATATGCCGGGAACAGGAGATGCATTGTTTGATTACAACAAAAAGTGTATAGGCGATCAGATTGACTGTGCAATCGAATCTATTTATGCATATTTAAGCAGCAGAAATGATATTGATTTCAGCAGAATAGCAAATTTTGGACTTTGCATGGGTGGCGGTTATGCATTCAGAGCTTCAGCAAAAATGAAAAATACAAAGTGCTGCGTCAGTCTTTTTCCGTTGTTTATTAATATATGCGAAATTGATTCTGTTCCTGTATGGATGAAAAGAGGAAAATGGGCAGCATATCAGCATGGATATGATGAATGTGATCCGAATGACCTGGTAGACAGAATGAAAGTTCTTAATGAAGGAACTGTTGACTGTGACTTCTTCCTTATCCACAGTGCAGACGATAACTGGATGACAACAGATGCGTCATTATCACTTCTGGAAAAGGCAAATGGATATAAAGAAAGCCTGGAAGTTACAGACAAGCCTGCATATGTATCAGAAGAAACCATTATGCATGCAATGCCTGTCGGTGAACAGTTTCACTGGGTTAAGCATATTGCAGCAGATTTTATTGCAGAAAGACTTTTAGACAGATAAAAGGAAAGGTAAATAAGATGACAGATAATTTTTTTCAGAAATATACAGAGAATGCTGAAAAGAATCCGGACAAGGTACTTCTTCGTATAGATGACTGTGAACTCACATATAAAGACTTTCTCATCAGAACTGCCCGTATGGCTTCCGGTATGAAAAAACTCGGAGTGAAGCCGGATGACAAGGTTGGCATAATTATGCCTAACAGTATAGACTGGTATATCGTATTCTGGTCTGCTGTAAGAATTGGTGCCCAGCCGGTTCCTGTTGATCCCCAGAGCGGTGTACTTGAACTTTCAAGATTAATTCCAGCAACTACTGTAAAGATTTGTTTTGCAGCTTCAAAGTACAGAACAAACTCAATTCTCAAAGCGGTTCTCGCTCTTCCGGAGGATAAACTCACTGCAGAAAAGGTTGTTTTCTTTAACTGTGAAAATACTGAGGAACTTACAGGAAAGCTTATCTCAGCAGACCAGTTTGACAGTATGTGCTCCGATGATTTTACAGAAATATTTGTTCCTGGTGAAGATCATGTTATGTCTCTTGCATGCACATCCGGAAGCACCGGAACTCCTAAGATTCTTTCGATTCCTTACTATGGCTTCTATGAAGCAGCGGTGGATATGGGTTCATATCTTGATTTTTCAGAGAATGAAGTGATGATGCTCGGCATGACACTTTATCATCAGGGCGGATTCGGAATGGGTCTTCAGACAACTGTAAAAGGCGGTACGGTAATGTATCAGCCTCAGTTTAATCCTGTATCTTTCCTTGAAACTGTTCAGAAGTATCATGTAACAGTGATTCAGCTTACTTCAACTCTTGCAAAGGTACTTCTTTCTACTCCGGATTTTGATAAATATGATCTTTCATGTGTTAAGGCATGTTACTTTGCCGGTGAGGTCTTACCTAAGGAAATAGCAGATGTATTTGTAAATAAACTCGGAATCAGAGTGATCAATGTAATCGGGTCATCAGAAACTGCTACAATGGTAGTATGGGATTCCGATATGGATAACGGAACAGATCCAAGTGATTTCAGAAAACTTCCTTTTACAGATTTTAAAGTTACTGATGCAAACGGAAATGATGTAGGTACGGAGGAAGTAGGGGAGCTTTGTATAAATACAACTGCGGTTATTTCAGATTACTTTGGAAATCCTGAACTGTCATCAGAAAAAATCATTACATCAGAAGATGGCAGAAGATGGTTTATGACAGGAGATCTTGTTAAGAGACTTCCTGACGGCAGAGTAAGATTTGCCGGAAGAAGCAAGAGAATAATAAAAAGAGGCGGAAATCTTGTTCATGCCGAAGAAGTTGAAGCATGTCTTCTTACTCATGAAAAAATTGCAGCGGCGGCAGTTACTGATGAACTTCATCCGGTTATCGGTCAGCAGATAGTTGCGTATATTCAGACCGTTGACAATCAGAAAGTGACAAGAGGCGAGCTTGCAAGATACTTTGACGGAAAGCTTTCAGCGTATAAAGTACCTGATAAAGTAATAATAGTTGACGAAATACCGAAGGATATCGGAAAAATTCAGTTCAAATACCTTCGCGAAGATAAAGAGGAGAGAAAATAATGAATAATATTTCATGGGAAACTTTTGTACAGGAAGTATCAGATTACGTTGGAGTAGATGCTTCTGAAATAACAATGGACACAGATATTTACGAGGATCTCTGTCTTGATTCACTTGGCGTTTTCGGACTCGGAACACAGCTCACAGAAACATTCGGTCTTACTGTTCCGCTTTCAAATGTTGCAGTTGTATGCAAGGTCGGAGATATGTACAATATTTTAAATGAAAAGGGCGTTAAAGCATAATGTCTGAAATTAATCTTTGTTTTATACCTCATGCAGGAGGTTCAGCAATGGGGTATAAAACTTTTAAAAAATTTCTTCATCCTGAGATAAACACAGTTGCTCTTGAACTGGCGGGAAGAGGAAGCAGATTATCCGAAAAATGTTTTACAGACGCGCATGAATGTGCACTGGACCTTTTTTATCTTAATAAAGAAATTCTTGAAAAAGGAAATTATGCATTATTCGGACACAGTCTTGGTACAGTAATATCTTTTGAACTTGCGAGAATAATTAAACACAAAGGACTTCCGGGACCTTCCCATATATTTTTCTCCGGAAAAACTGCACCTCATTCCAAGCCGGTTTCCATTATGGGTGCTGCTTCAGGTTTATCCGATGAAGAATTTTTAAAAGCATTTTCTTCATTTGGTACAGTTCCTGATGTAATTTTATCCAATGATGAGCTGAGAAAAATGTTCCTTCCTATAATTCGTGCAGATTTTACTATGGCTGAAAATTATCATTATGAATATAAGGAACCTGAACTCAGCTGTGATATTTCTGTATTTTACGGAAAAAATGATATGTGTTATTCAGGACAGGATATTGATAAGTGGCAGGAATGTACAACGGGGAAATGTTATTCTGAAGGATTTGAAGGAGATCATTTCTATTTTAATAACCCTGTAACCAAGCAGAAGCTTTGCGATGTTATAAACAGAACGTTAATTGGATAAGAGGTTCTGAAGGATTAATGACTTAATTTTATTCTTGACATTTCTCACGAAGTATGCTAAAATTTTAGCAGAACAAATGCTCTGCTAAGAAAGAAGGTATATTAAATGAGAAGTAAAGACCAGCAGCTGCTTGATGATATATTCAGTTACATTGTCCGGTACAAATCCGAAAATGACACATCACCATCAAATACCGACGTAGCAAACCAGTTCGGACTTCATCGTTCCAGGGCCAACCGCTACATTCAGGAACTGCAGACACAGGGAAAGCTTGAAATAAACGGTCACAGAAGTATCAGAATCATTTCAAATGAATCAGTCGAATCTGTTGTAAAAGTCCCGTTGCTTGGAAACATAGCCTGCGGAGCACCAATATTTGCTGACGGAACAGTACGTGACTATCAGCAGATACCTGAATCCTGGACAAACGGCAGAGAATGTTTTATTGTCACAGCACAGGGTGATTCTATGATAAATGCCGGTATAAATGACGGAGACCAGGTGCTTGTAGAGGTAACAAATACAGCAGATGAGGGAAGTATAGTTGTTGCACTTATTGATGATGAGGCAACGCTGAAAAGATTCTACATCGATAAGGAAAATCAGAAAATACTTCTTGTTCCTGAAAATAACAACTACGAAACGCGTGTTGTTGATTACTGTGTTATTCAGGGTATTGCGAGAAAAGTAATAAAGAATCTGGTATAAATGAATTTGCGTATAAGCGAATAAATAAACCACTGAGCTTTCCGAAAGGGAGGCTCTTTTTTATCTGTCAGAGTGTGACGTGGCGGTCAGCCATCTCATTTCAGGGTGGGTAAGGAAAACTACAGTAACCATTGCGGCACATATTATCCATATTACCGGTTCACTGAAACATACAGCCGTATACCCCATATGTGGAATAAATATCAGAACTGTTATAAATTTTCCGAGTAGTTCAAGTACACTGCCTGCTACAGGCCAGACCTTGCAGCCGATTCCCTGAAGTGTATTTCTAAGAATGCACAGTATAAATAAAACATAGTAAAACGGTACGTTTATCTTAAGATATGAAGCACCTGTGTCAAGTACATCCGGATTTGATGAGCCGGTCAGCAGATAAATAATCTTATCGGCAAAAATAAACGTAAAGATTATGAGCAGTGTGGACCAGATCCAGCCAAGAATGTGGGTTATCTTCACACCCTCCCATATTCTTTTTATTTCCTTTGCACCATAGTTCTGACTTGAAAATGTGGACATGGTTGCAGACAGCGTTGAACCTACCATCATATAGATTTCGCTTATTTTTCTTGCAGCAGTATGACCGGCTATTATCTCGCCGCCGAGCTGGTTTATTCCGCTTTGAAGTATGACGGTACCGGTATTCACGACAGCCATCATCATGCTCATTGCAAGTCCTGAAATCAGCATTTCCTTTATGAAAATCCATGAAAAACGGAAATCTTTGCGTTTAAGGTGTATCTGAGGAAAGCATGTTCCTATGTAGACAAGACAGAGAACGCCGGAAATGAGCTGGGCAATGACAGTTGCGAGGGCAGCGCCCCTTACTCCCATCCGGAAATAAACCATAAGCAGAAAATCAAGTCCGATATTAATCGCTGACGAGACAATTAAAAATATGAGAGGTACAACGCTGTTTCCAAGTGCTCTCAGAATACTCGAAAGCATATTGTAGAGAACAGATACTATACAGAGAGATACTATGATAATAATATAACTGTATGCTTCATCAAATGTCTCATCCGGAATGTGGAGCATTCTCATGAAAGACTTCATAAAGACAGTACAGAAAAGTGTCATGATCAGTGTGAAACCGCCTGAAAGAACGACTGTAGCAGCGATAGACCGTTTCATGTTTATTTCATCTCCTGCACCGAAGTATCGTGCAGTCAGCAGTGAGAATCCACCTGTCATGCCGAAACAGAGCGACATAATGAGTCCGTAGACAGAACTGACTGATCCTACAGCTGAAAGAGACTGATCCCCGAGTACATGTCCTACTATGGCTGTATCGGAGAGATTATAAATTTGCTGAAATAAATTACTGAAAAACAGAGGAACGGCAAACAGAAGAATAAGCTTCAGCGGATTGCCTTTCGTCATGTCCGTTTTCATAAACAGACCTCCTGGATATTTTGAATTTTCACAGTTTATTATATCATTCAGAAAAAATTATGTCAAATGTCTCTTATCTCATAATCACAATCAATATTTTCGCAGATTCGTGCATATTCTTCAAAGGCAGACTTATTTGCATGAAGATATTGTCATTTATCCTTCAGAACAGAAAACCGGATAATCAGGAAAATATCAGAGAGATATTTTTTGCTTCGCACATCCGCTTACTTCGTGCATATCGAATAAAAGTAAACTCAAAACAAAAATTTCACTTGTTCTTTGTACGACAAAGTGGTATACTGATATCAGGAATATGCAGGTTTAATCATATGAAATGAAAATATCATCCGGGAGAATATATGTATGAATCATTATAATGAAATATTAAATCAAAAGGAATACAGTTTTATTAATACAAATGAACATCTGGGCAGACATGTAATACTTCTGGGACTTTCAGGAAGTTATTCGTACGGAACCAATATTGAAACCAGTGATATTGATATAAGAGGGATTACGCTGAATCAGAAATCAGATTTGATTGGTCTGACTCAGTTTGAACAGTATTCAGATGAGAATACTGATACTGTAATCTATGCATTTAACAAGATTATAGCACTGCTTCTTAGCTGTAATCCAAATACAATAGAACTGCTTGGACTTAATCCGGAACATTATCTGTATTTAAATGATGCCGGACATATGCTTCTTGATAACAAAAGATTATTTTTGTCCAAAAGAGCAATTCAGTCATTTGGCGGTTATGCAGATGCGCAGCTTCGCAGACTTCAGAACGCTCTGGCAAGAGATTCTTTTCCCCAGAGTGAAAAGGAGCAGCATATTTTCAACTCCATTAAAAATGCAGTACATGGATTTAACAGCAGATTCAAAAGTTTTGAGAACGGAAGCGTTGAGATCTATATCGATAATGCTGTGAATCCGGAATTTCAGAAGGAAATATTTGTGGATGTAAATCTGAAACATTATCCTTTGAGAGATTACGCAGGTATGCTGAGTATTATGTCCAATGTAGTAAAAGACTACGAAAAGATTGGAAAACGAAATAAGAAAAAAGATGACCTGCATCTGAATAAACATGCCATGCATCTGGTAAGGCTGTTTATGATGGCACTGGATATTCTTGAAAAAGGTGAGATTAATACATACAGGACAAAGGAACACGATCTTCTTATGGATATCAGACTCGGAAAATATCAAAAAGAAGACGGTACCTTTCACGATAGTTTTTATGACATTCTTGCGGATTTTGAGAAGCGGCTCAAATATGCATCAGAGAATACAGATTTGCCGGAGGAGCCGGATATGAAGAAGGTGCAGGAACTTGTAATGACGATAAATGAAAGAGTGATTCGGGATGAAATATGAGAATTTTGACGGGCCGGCGGAAGAGCTGGTAATGATTAAAATCAAAGAAATTGAAGAAAAGGAAAATATAAAAATCCTGCATGCGGTTGAATCAGGAAGCAGAGCATGGGGGCTGGCATCTCCGGACAGTGATTATGATGTCAGATTTGTTTATTCAAGGAACAGTGAATTTTACCTTTCTCTTCGTGAAAATAAGGATTTTATCGACTGGGAACTGAATGATGTTCTTGATATTAACGGCTGGGATATCAGAAAAGTTTTACAGCATTTTCATAAATCAAATGCAACAATATTTGAATGGAGCAATTCACCTATAGTGTATTACACAACTGATGAATGGCAGAAACTATACAATGACGCTGCTGTACGTTATTTTTCCTGTAAAGCTGCATTATATCATTATTACGGTACAGCAAATAAGAATTATCACGAATATCTGAAGTCTGATATGGTAAAATACAAAAAGTATTTTTACGTTCTCCGTCCGCTGCTTGCGTGCAGATGGATAGAAGAAAACAAGTGTCCGCCTCCGGTTTTGTTTGACGAATTATTTAATACTGTTCTTGAGGAAAATATGAAAGAAGCTGTGGCAAACCTCCTTGCAAAGAAGATAAAAATGTCTGAATCAGACAAAGCCCCAAAAGTTAAGGTTATCAATAATTATATTGAAGAAAAACTTAATTATTACAAAGAACTGGCTGAATCAATGGAAGATGACAGAAACCCGGACTGGGATATGCTTGACGATGCATTCAGGGAAATAATCAGATGATAAACGGAAGCACTTGTTCCGCCCCTTAAACACTGGAAGTAAATCCTTATTTTCAGAATGATTGTATATCGGAAAAAGCTGCATATGAATCATTTTTATGATTCATATGCAGCTTTTGGATGGGCTTCGGGGAATACAATACTGTATATTATTCAGAACAGCACTGCAATTAATTTGGGCTGTTATGTTTATTTAGCTGATTTTTTTATTAAATTCTTTAGAACGCTTGACTTTTTCTTATAAATGATATAAACTTTAATAAAACGTTTGAGAAAAGGTAAGGCGATATATAATGAACAAAAATGCTGATAAGAGCATTAACAGAACAAAAATTGCCCGATATATCTATAAAAAATCGGAAACCTCAAAGCCTGAGATCGCAGCAGAGCTTGGTCTTAGTATGCCGACAGTTCTCCAGGGAATAAAGGAACTGTCAGCAATGGGACTTGTGAGCGAGGTAGGCAAAAACAAATCAACGGGTGGCAGAAAATCAGCCGCTTTATCTATTACGCCGATGTACAGGATAGCAGCAGGGATAGACATTACCGCAAATCATATAAGCTATGTAGTAATAGACCTTTGCGGAAATCTGCTATTAAAAAAACGCATTAAGGCGGAATACTCCAATTCAAATGAGTATTATGAATTTGTTGCGGAAAACCTTGAGCTTGCTCTCGATGAAGCACAGGCAGACAGGTCTGTTCTTCTTGGTGTGGGAATTTCTCTTCCCGGCATAATTGACAAGGAAAACGAGATATTGCTCCGTTCGCACATTCTTGGTCAGAACAATGTCAGTCTGAAAATCCTCAGTCAGATGATACCGTACAGCGTCGAATTTGAAAATGATGCAAACAGCGCACTTTTTGCGGAAATGAGGTACATTGAGGGTGATATGATATATCTTTCTCTCAGCAACAGCGTAGGCGGTTCCATATATATCAACAGCTCGATATATGAGGGAGATAATTACCGCAGTGCAGAGTTCGGACATATTATTATTGAGCGTGACGGAAAGACCTGTTACTGCGGCAAAAAAGGCTGTGCCGATGCTTACTGCTCGGCAAGAGTGCTTGAAAAACACGCTTCGTCATTGGAGGACTTTTTCACCGGTCTGCAAAATGGCGATGAAAAAATCAGAAAGGTCTGGGAGGATTATCTTGATGATCTTGCAGTAGTTATAAGTAATCTAAGAATGACCTTTGACTGCGATATTATGCTGGGAGGATATGTGGGAGGCTATCTGAGGCAATATATGCAGGAGCTTGGAAAGCGTGTGGTCAACTACAATATGTTTGAAAATGATACGCTTTATTTAAAAAACTGCCTATATAAAAAGGAAGCATCCGCAACAGGTGCAGCGATGCACTTTACAGAGCGATTTTTTGATAATATATAATGAAAACACCGTATGCAGAAAAACTTGAGCATACGGTGTTTTCTTTGGTATATTTATATATATTATGTAATACTTTTTTGTACAATCAAACAAATGCGTATAAAAGCTATTGACAAATACAATTTAATACGGCATAATATGTACAGACTTTAATAAAACGTTTTATCAAAGTCAAATGATGAAACAAATAATAATTATAAAGGAGAGCGATATTATGTTACAGCAGGTCATGACTGCCCCCGGCGTTATTGAATTCAGAGAAGTGGAGATCCCCGAGATCACCGATGATCAGGTTCTTATCAAAATTATGAAAATCGGAGTATGCGGCTCTGATATCCACGTTTACCACGGCAAGCACCCCTTTACTTCCTATCCCGTTACACAGGGACACGAGGTATCGGGAGAAATCGTTAAGCTTGGTGCAAAAGTAACCGGCTTTTCCGAGGGTCAGAAGGTTACTATCCAGCCTCAGGTTGTTTGCGGAAAGTGCTACCCTTGCCGTCACGGAAAGTATAACCTCTGCGAGGAGCTTAAAGTAATGGGCTTCCAGACAACAGGAACAGCTTCTCATTATTTTGCTGTTGATGCAGCCAAGGTTACCCCTCTTCCCGAAGATATGTCATTCGATGAGGGAGCAATGATCGAACCTCTTGCAGTCGCAGTTCACGCAGTAAGACGTGCAGGTGATGTAAAGGGTATGAAGATAGCTGTTCTGGGTGCAGGTCCTATCGGTATCCTTGTTGCACAGACAGCAAAGGGAATGGGCGCCGAAAGCGTTATGATAACCGATGTAAGCGCCCTTCGTCTTGAAAAAGCAAAGGAATGCGGAATTGATTTCTGCATCAATACCAAAAACAAGGATTTCGGCGAAGCAATGATCGAGAATTTCGGTCCCGATAAGGCTGATGTTATTTATGACTGTGCAGGAAACAACATTACAATGGGACAGGCTATCAAGTATGCAAGAAAGGGCAGCACAATAATTCTTGTTGCTGTATTTGCCGGAATGGGCGAAATCGACCTTGCGGTTCTCAATGACCACGAGCTTGACCTTAATACATCAATGATGTACCGCAATGAGGATTATATCGAAGCTATCAGACTTGTAAACGAGGGCAAGGTTTCATTAAAACCTCTTATTTCAAAGAATTTTGCATTTAAGGATTATAACGAAGCTTACAAGTACATTGATGCAAACAGAGAAACCACAATGAAAGTAATAATTGACGTTCAGGAATAAAAAAATGGAGGTGTGCGGCGTGAAAGAAAATACTGATATCAAGCTGCCTTTTATAAGCAAATTTGCATACGGTATGGGTGATGTAGGCTGTAATTTCAGCTGGATGTTCGTGGGAAATTTCCTGATGATCTTTTACAGCGACGTCTTTGGGATCAGTATGAGCGCAGTTGCGGGACTGATGCTTTTCTCACGATTCTGGGACGCAATAAACGATCCTATCGTCGGAGGTCTTACTGACAGAACAAAGAGCAGATGGGGACGTTACAGACCATGGCTTCTCATTGCCGCACCCATTACTGCTCTGGTGCTTATGGCAACATTCTAGGCTCATCCTGATTGGAGCAATACTGCAAAGATAATTTATATGTCGGTTACATACTGCATACTTGTTCTTGGATATACCTGTGTAAATATACCATACGGAACGCTGTGCGGTGCTATGACACAGAATATCGAGGAACGTGCAAAGATCAATACGTTCCGTTCGGTAAGCGCAATGATAGCCATTGGAATTATCAATATCATCACTCTTCCGCTTATTTCAAAGCTGGGCGGCGGAAACGACAAGCAGGGTTATCTTCTGGTTGCGGTAGTTTACGGAATAATTTTTGCACTTTGCCATATTTTCTGCTTCGCAAAAACTAAAGAGGCGGTAACAGTTCCCGAAAAGGAAAAGATCCCTTTGAAGCTGCAGCTGAAAACCGTTATACAGAACAAGCCTTATCTTCTTGCACTTCTTGGACAGTTCATGTTCGGTGTAACTCTTTACGGAAGAAATGCAGACGCACTTTATTATTTCAAGTATGTTGAAGGCAACGAAGCATTTTTCACCAAATATTCAATGGCAATAATTATTCCGTCAATAATAGGCGCAGGACTTTTCCCCATAATTTTCAAATGGACGGGCAATAAAGGCAGAGCGGCTTCCATTCTTGCTCTCGGTACAGGAGTATGTATGATCTCGTTATATCTGTTCAGTCCCGTAAGTTCACCGGCAGCGTTTTATATCTGCTCGGGACTGACACAGTTCTTCTTTGCAGGCTTTAATACTGCTATATACGCAATAATTCCCGACTGCGTTGAATATGGCGAATGGAAAACGGGCATCAGAAACGACGGATTTCAGTATGCGTTTATTTCTCTCGGAAATAAGATCGGAATGGCAATAGGTACATCGGTGCTTGCCGCCGCTCTCGGAGCAGCAGGCTTTGAAGCTAACATCACGCAGAATGAAACAGTTCTTTCTATAATGAAGCACAGCTTCTCGACTATCCCCGGAATACTCTGGATCGTTACTGCTATTGTACTTTTCTTCTATAAACTAAATAAAAAGTCCTACAATAAGATCGTATCGGAAATAAAGGAAAGGAGTATGGAAAATGCGTGATATAGCTGCTTTAGGTGAAATGCTCATTGATTTTACGATTCAGGGAGTAAATTCACAGGGGCAAAGATTGTTCGCCCAAAATGCAGGCGGTGCTCCGGCAAACGTTGCCGCAGCTGCTGCAAAGCTTGGAGCCAAGGTTGCTTTTATCGGAAAAGCAGGAAATGATATGCACGGAAGATTTCTTAAAGAAACCTTGGATAAATGTGGAATTGATAGCAATGGATTTATCCTCAGCGACGATTATTTTACAACTCTGGCTTTTGTAAATGTAAAGCCTGACGGTGAACGTGAATTTTCGTTTGCAAGAAATCACGGAGCCGATAAGATGCTCAATGCTGCTGATATTCCTCTTGATATACTTCTTTCGGCAAAAATACTGCATATTGGTTCCATATCGCTTACCGATGAGCCCTGCAGAGGAGCAACTATGTTTGCAGTCAAGAAGGCTAAGGAAAACGGCATAATCATTTCTTATGATCCCAATTACAGAGCCTCGCTATGGAACAGCGAAGCTCAGGCGTTGGAGCAGATGAGAAGCGTAATAAAGTATGCCGATGTAATGAAAATTTCAGATGAAGAAACAGAGCTTCTGACAGGCGAAGCTGACTATGAACTTGCTGCCGAAAAACTGATCTCACAAGGAGTGAAAATTGCGGCGGTCACTCTCGGAAAAAATGGTGCTTATGTGAGAACCGAAGAGGGAGGAACCCTTGTAAGCGGTTTTAAGAACAAGGCTATTGATGCCACAGGCGCAGGCGACGCATTCTGGGGAGGATTTTTATACAGCCTTGCAAAGAGCGGGAAAGCTCCGGAAAACGTTACATTATCCGAAGCATATAGCTTTGCAGATTTCGGAAATGCGACTGCAAGTCTGTGTGTGGAAAGCTATGGTGCCATCCCTGCAATGCCTGATATGAAAGCCGTTTGTGAAAAGCTGGGGGAGGAACGTTTATGAATATAACCGATAATTTTACGGGTTTACAGCATATTGGTATTCCCACCTTGCAGGGTTTATAGTTTGGAGAACGGAGTGTCCTCATCACAATACGCATAGTGGAATTTAAGCTAAGTACGAAATATTTGAAATTATAGGGAGATGATTTTTTGAAAAAAGTAACTGTCAAGCTTGACACTATCAATGATGTCAAGAATTTTGTAAATGCTGTCACTGCCTTTGAATGTGATTTTGATATTGTGTCGGAAAGATATGTTGTGGACGCAAAGTCGATAATGGGAATATTCAGTCTTGAACTCAGCAAGCCCGTTGCTTTGCATATTAATTCAGATGATGAAAAAGAGATAAATGCTGTTTTGAAGTCAATTTCTGCAGTGCTTGTTTCTGAATAAAGCTCTTTAACCTTTAGATAAAGCATAAAAGCTTCGGGCGTTCTCCAAAATGTCCGAAGCTTTTTTCATTTGTTATTCTTGACAGTAACGGTATCCCGATATCAATAGAAATTTTTGCTGGAAATACTCTTGATCATCTGACATTAAAAGACGCTATGAAGAATACTGTAAACAATCTTAATCTGGAACGGTTCATTCTCATAGCTGACAGAGGAATGTACAGCGGAACAAACATGTGTCATGTTTTAAATAATAAAAACGGATATATCGTATCCAAAAGCATAAAAAAAAGCAAAAAATCAGATCGTCAGTGGATTGTTAATCCGGATGGATACATAGAGGAAAGTCCTGACTTCAAATATAAATCAAGAATAGTAGAAGTTGTTGTTACCGATGAAGACGGAAAAAAAGAAAAATCAAGCAGAAAGTAGTTGTTTACTGGAGCCGGAATTTATACATTCATATATATTGCAGTAAGAGCGGCCGGAAAATATTTTGGAGCAGGGCTGGGCGCAAAAATAACCGGGCTCGACAAAACAGTTCAGAAATATCCCGGTCTTACATTGCTGCCGCATTCAGGTGTGTCGCTTGTCTTTACAGGAATAGCAGTATCAACTCTTGCGGGCAGTTCCGATGAATGCACCCGTATAATAAGGGGAACTATTGCCGCTGCCGCTGTAATCAATGAAATTATTGCTGTTATTGCAGCAAAAAAAGGTTTTGAATTAGCAGGTGAGATTAATCACGTGCAGGCCGGCAGATAAAAACTGCTCTCTGTTGAAAAACAAGGAATTTATTTCACTTCAGGGGAAAAAATCAGCTTCCAGTCAACATATTTACGTTGACTGGAAGCTGATTTTTGCTTTTAGCAGTGCTTCTTTCATCATGCAGAGGTCAGGTATATTCAGAACATTATCGTTGCTATAATCAATAAAAAAAGATATTCATGGTTTTCATTGACATAAGAGTTTGTGGCGTGGTAGAATAAGAATATCATGAAAAATACTTCGGAGGTAAAATATGACTATAAGTGAAAGAGCTTCTTTGATTATAAAGAATATCGTCAATGAAACCAGTAAAAATCCTGTTCAGATTTTCAGAAATATCGCCGGTAACCCATATGTAAGCATTCATGGTCCGGAACACCATATTCTTGACGGAGCATGTCTTCTGACGGCGTACAAAAATGCAGGCGGAAATATTGATATAGATGATGCACTTGTGAAGCTTATGTCAGAGGGGCTGCGTATGCCCGGGGCCATGTGCGGGCTTTGGGGAGTCTGCGGTGCAGTTACATCAATCGGAGCGGCACTTGCAATAATTGACGGCACCGGTCCGTTATCCGCTGACGGCACATGGGGAAACCACATGCAGTTTACTTCTGCGGCAATCAGCGAATTAGGAAAGGTAAATGGTCCGAGATGCTGTAAAAGAGATGCAATGATAGCATTCAGGCATGCGGTTGAATATGTGAATAAACACTATGGAGTTCATCTGGAACAGGACTTCTGTAAGTGTGAGTTTTCCGGCTTAAATGCACAGTGCATAAAGGAAAGATGTCCGTTCTATATGTAAGAAGATTATAAAATGAATTATATGAAAATAAAAAACTTTTCTGAACTGCTGTTTCAGTTTATTACAGCGTCTTTTATAGGCTGGCTTTATGAAATAATTACTGTCTATATTATGTACAATACATATTACGACCGGGGAGTACTGCATTTGCCTTTATGCCCTATATATGGTTTCGGTATGCTTATGCTGTACACTGTTCTCCGGAAAGTTAAAAATGGATTGTTGTATTTTTCCGGAAGTGTAATAATTACAACACTGCTGGAACTCTGTGTTTCATATATAGCTGAATACAAATTCGGTGTGATTCTCTGGTCATATGAGGACTGGCCGTTAAATTTCCAGAACAGAATTTCAGTGATAAGCAGCTGTATTTTTGGATTACTGGCTGTAGGATTTGTAAAGATTATAAAACCGGGGATTGACAGCGTTTTTGGAAAATATCCGTTAAAATATACCGCAGGCTCCACTTTATTTTTAGCTGGATTCTGTGTTGTATGGGAACTATTGATTTATTTTAAATAAGGAAAGCTGTAAGTTGATTCGTAATTTTATGTTTCTGCTAACTTAACTGTTAGACAGACAACTCATTTTTTTGCTCATAAATGTTCTCTTTGTAAATAAAAGTATTGTATACCTATATTTTACAGCAAAGGAGAATGATTGTCAATTAGAACTTTTAACAAATTTTACTATCCATAATATGTAATTGTACCATATTTCGACAGTAATAAATCTGCTCCTCGGATATATTATACCACAATAATTAGGTTAGTTCAATGCAGAAAAAATGAATAGGTATGGATATTTTTACTGGGTTAAAGAGATGGTTAGACCAATGCGGGTAATGCGAGAGAGACACCTCTCGAACACGCCTTATTCTAAAGCAAAGGCGTGGATTGATCTGTCAGACCGTAAGGCTTCTGGATAACCCGCCTGACATGTGCAGCAAATGGCTGGACTTTCTTAGCCTTAAAGATCTGTTCTGCCGCCTTCACAGCTATGGTGATGTTTTCATTGATTTTGGTCATCCTTCTCACGCAGGGCAGAAGGTTATAGCTGATAAGATTTTTGAATTCCTCCAGAGCAGGAATTTTTACTCCGATTCTGCTCCGGTTTCGGTTGAACTGGATATTGAACCGAAGTCACTGTAGGGAATTACAGGATTGGATGGCAAAAGAAAATAATAGCATTTTACACCAAATAAATCCCCTCAGGAATCAAATTCCGAAGGAGATTTATTTTTGATTATTTCTCCAGACCTGCTTTGATCTCCGCAAGTTTTTCAGGGGTTACAGAAGTATATTCAGTGAATCGAACCTTTATTTTATTCCAAACTCATCATAAAGTTTCTGACGGTATTCGGCATCTGCTGCAGCTTTGAACGCATCGTCCTTTCTTCCAGCTTTTTCAAGTGCCTTGAATAAAGTACCAAGCTTATTTTCACCTTTGGCCTCGCCTTTACGTTCGCCTTCACGTTCGCTGTCATCTAGGAGTTTTTTAATACCTTCACCCATTTTTATCACCTCTTTCCCTTCCGGTATACTAATATTCAGACCGGTCAGTTTTTTAATAAGACTTGCTTCGGATCTTGTTATCTCCTCATTGATACCTGTTAATCTGTCAGATTTACTTTCATCACTGGCATAAGCAACAGCTCTGAGAATGGTCTTCAGGTTTGTATGCATGCGGTTGAAGTCATCTTCACTCATCTGATGCGGATCGATAAGGATGAATCTGTAATCGGGAACCAGTTCCCTGATTATTCTGTTTCTCTGATACTTATCATCCTCTGAATCAAGCATCTGGTGAATGGATACCGGAGCATCCCATTTTTTATCACTGAAGTTTATCACAATAGTGACTACCGGAACAAGTTTGTCATTTGCTTTCCAGGATGAGAGAAATTCCTCGCTGTCAGGCGGTGCTTCAGCTGGCTCTTCACCGTTTTTTACGGCATCTGAAATCGCTTCAAAAGTCTTTTTCCGGTTTTCAATCTGACGGACGTACTCTATAGCATCATAAATCATCGTCCTGACCGGCATAGCGTAATGAAGTCTGGACTGATTCTCAGCACCGAAAACCATGTAGCAGGTTTTGTCATTTTCACCCTGTCTGACTATTTTTCGAGCATCACGAATTCTTTCAAGTGACAGTTTGACACCTTCACCTTTATAGATGTAGGAGGCAGCGACTGTATCACCTTCTTCAAGTATATCAGGGGAGATTACTTTTTCCCCGTCGTAAACAGCGTAGTTTACAACATCAGCAAAGATTTCATTTCTGCTAATGTAAATCCTGGTTAAATGATCCTTTTTGGTCATGTCGGTTTTGTTCTTTCCCATAAACATATTTCCTTTACTAACAGTATTTGTAGCTACTACTGTATTTTAGCATATATGTAGCTAAAATACAATATTTCAATTTCTACAAAGATTCCTGTAAAATATAGGTAATATTACATAAACTGACAAAACCTGATGCTGTTTTTACTACTATTATACCACAACACCAAAGCCAGTTCAATGCAGAAAAAAGAATTGGTATGGATTTTTGCTGGATTACTGGATTAAAGGACTGGTTAAGGTGAAGGGGATTATGCGAGAGAGACACCAAACACACATCCCACCGGACAGCAATAACGCTGAACCGGTGGGATGTGTGTTTTAGATTATGTAAATTTTTCGTATTCTGTGAGAAAACTGCGGAAATCCGCAAAAATTTCAATGGAATACTTACTGCAGTGCTTGGATTTATACTGTTTGTCGGACCGATATTACTGGGGATGGTATTCCGCATATTCTCTGCCGCTGTTTTATGACAATGCAGAGTTTTTATTTTATCATAAAAATCTTGAATGTAAATATTTTTAGTGGTATAATATATGGGTGTATAATTGAAAAAAACCGGAGAAATATTATTTTTTATGCAAAGTAATTTATCAGTAAAAAAACAAACTTACAAGCCGGTGCTTGTGTCGCTGATTGGGCTGTCGATACCGACGATACTTGAGGAAATTCTTTCGACGCTGCTTCAGTATGTTGATACAGCGATGGTGGGAAGACTGGGTGAGAAGGCTACGGCTGCGGTCAGTACTACCACAACAATCGGCTGGCTTATTCATTCAGTTCCGGGAGCGATGGCAGTTGCACTTCTGGCACTTGCCTCAAAGGCGAACGGTGCGGGAGATGAGAAGAAACTTAAGAAACTTGCAGGACAGTCAGTGCTTTTAGCTTTTATTTCCGGGGCAATTCTGGAGATTCTGTCACTTGTTCTGTCGCCGTTTATTCCGGTCTGGATGGGTGTTGAACCGGATATAGTGAAACCAGCGGGTACATATTTTACAATAACAAGCATTACCCTGATATTAAGGACATCTTCAAGAGTTTTTGCGGCTATGATACGGTCGGTAAAGGATACGAAGTCTCCGATGTACATAAGCGTCGGTGAGAATGTGCTGAATGTTTTTCTTAATATTTTATTTATCTATAAACTTGGTCTGGGAGTTACTGGTGCGGCCATTGCTTCATGTATAAGCTTCGGGACCGGAGGAGCGGCTATGTTTATAATGATGCTCAGTAAACCTGAACTTCGTCCTTCGCTTTCGGATATTAAGCCGGATTTATGCCTGCTTCGCGAAGTGTTTGTGATTGGCCTTCCGGCACTTGGTACAACAGTGCTGAGCTGCTCCGGATACATTGTGTTTGCAGGTATGGTTTCCGGTATGGGCACTACGACTTTTGCAGCACATTCCATTGCGATTACAGCAGAGCAGATTGTGTATATTCCGGGATACGGATTGCGTGCGGCGACGAGTACACTTGTCGGAAATGCACTTGGTGAGGGCGATATACAGAAACTAAAGGCAACTGAAAAAATAGCTGTGTTCATGACAATTATGATTATGATAATTAATGGAGCCTTGCTGTATATATTTGCGTTGCCGTTTATGCAGATATTCACAAATTCAGCTGAGGCTGCAGCTATTGGAAGTGAAATGCTGAAACTTGTTTCATTTTCAGAGCCGTTTTTCGGACTTATGATTGTTCTGGAGGGGATTTCATTTGGAATGGGACGTACAAATCATATTTTTGTATGTGAATCTGCGAGTATGTGGGGGATAAGAATTCTTTTTACATTTTTCTGTGTGAAAATATTCGGACTTGGACTGACATCAGTCTGGCTGTGCATGATTGCGGACAATGTTGTTAAATCACTGCTCCTGTGGGCGTTCAGGCCAGGATGTGAGAAACTATAAATCAGCATTTGAATAAAGAGAGGTAAACTATGGAAAAATTAATACATAACGAAAAGTTTGATGAAGAAAGAGCACTTTACGGTATTTCCGATACTAAGGTACAGAACTGTGATTTTGACGGACCGGCAGACGGAGAATCTGCATTTAAGGAGTGCAGCAATATAGAGGCTGAAGACTGTTTTTTCAACCTTCGTTATCCGCTCTGGCATGTGGACAAAGCGGTTATAAAAAACTGCAGAATGACGGAAAACTGCAGAGCAGCACTCTGGTATGACAGGGATATTTTAATTGAAAACTGTGAGATGCATGGTATAAAGGCACTCAGAGAATGTACAGGTATTGAACTTAAAAACTGTGATATTATTTCACCGGAAGTATTATGGAAGTGCAGTGATATAAAAATCAAATCAGTTCAGATAGAATCTGAATATCCGTTTTTTGAGAGCAGTAAGCTTATTATTGAAGATATGAAAATGAAAGGAAAGTATTCATTTCAGTATGTTGAAGAAATGATAATAATTAATTCTTTTCTTGATACAAAGGATGCATTCTGGCACAGTAAAAACATTACTGTATATGACAGCGTAGTAAAAGGCGAATATCTTGGCTGGTACTCTGAAAATCTCAGATTCGTCAGATGTAAAATAATCGGTACACAACCGCTGTGTTACTGTAAAGGTCTTATACTTGAAGACTGCACTATGGAAGGGACGGACCTTGCTTTTGAACGAAGTGAAGTTGAGGCAGATATAAAGGGCAGAATTGACAGTGTGAAAAATCCGTTAAAGGGAAAAATCAGAGCTGATGAAATAGGGGAACTGATTATTGAACCTCAGTACGTAAATGCAGATGATACAGTAATTGAATGTAAAAAAAACGGCTGATAAAAACTTTGGTGTGAACTTAATCCGGTTCACACCAAAGTTTTTTTAGTCAGTTGTTTTGTAAAACTTTTTGAATTCTGAAGGGGTGCAGTGTTTGAATTCCTTGAATACCCTGTTAAAAGAAGCGATATTTGTGAAGCCTGAATTCAGTGCTACTTCTGTTATAGGTACGGAAGGGTCAAGGAGAAGTTTCTGTGCTGCGTTTATTCTGATACGGTTTATGTACTCAGAAAAGGATACGCCGAAGTACTGCCTGAAGATACGGGAAAAATGGTATTTGCTGTATCCTGCAACTGAAGCAATTTTGTCAAGACTAATATCGTACATATAGTTTTTTTCAATATAGCTCTGTACAGTTCCGAAACGCTCACTGTATTCATCAAGTTTCTCTGTTGTGCAGCCAAGCTGGCTTCGTTTGACATCCGCTCTGCTTTCATATATATCAATAAACATGGATACAAGTTTGAGATATATTTTTATTTCGGACAGTTCGCTTTTTCCGGAGTATTCATCATATATTTCAAGCAGAGTTTTCTTTGCGGATGTTTTTATTCTTTCGTCTGAATGACTGTTTATTACGGTGGTGTTCGAAAATACGGAAGCTATCGGACGCATTGCCGGAAAGTCATTGAGTACTGCGCTGTCACACTGGAAGATGATTCTCTGACCGTTTTCCGGCGCACTCATCGAATGAAGTTCACCGGGAGGGATAATAATTAATTCACGTTCTTTCAGGTTATAGGTTTCACTTCCGACTGTAACTGAAAAACTGTTTACAAGCGGCATGATTATTTCGAGAGCGTTGTGCCAGTGCATAGGGTAGTCTTCGTTTTCGGTGTTGTCATATAATAGAATAAAACCGTTGTTGCTGTATTCTACCGTTTCAAAATCTCCGCTTAGATGCTGTATCATTTTTATCACTCCGTTAAAAAATAGCAATAGATAATACCTGTAAATTGCTGAGTAAAATCTGATTTTTGTTATAAAAAAATATATCTGATAGAAAAATTATATCATATTCTTTTGAATAATTCAATATTTATGTATACACTTACTATATAACTGAGCAAAATCTGTTGATACAATCGCAATAATTGATAAGTATTTTTTGCTTTTGAGTATTATAATATAATCAATGAATAAAGCATAAGAATGCTGTATTGAGAACGGAGGATTAATATGGATGTCAAATACTATGAGAAAGATTATAAAAACTACGGAAAGTGTGCATGCCTTGAAACTGCAAATATTCTTATGATGGCATCGCTTGAATTTGGACCGAGAATCATATACTTCGGAATAAAGGGCGAGGAGAATATTCTTTTTGAAGATACCGGCAGACATTTCTCCCTCGAGGTCGACGGGTACGGAACGTGGTATACTTACGGCGGACACAGACTCTGGAGATCACCTGAGATTGTTCCGGAAACATACTATCCGGATAATTCACCGGTTAATGCAGAATTTTCAGGGGGCGTTCTTAAGCTTGCGGCTGAACCAACACCTTTCGGAACACAGTATTCAATTGAAGTTAGTTTCGATGAAGATGAATCACTTAAAGTAGTTAATAAGATTCTTAACTGTTCTGATAAACCATTAAGATTTGCTCCGTGGTCAATTACAGGACTTGCAGCTGGCGGAACCGAATACATTGACCTAAGTACAGAGGATACAGGATACCTTCCGAACAGAGCAGTTGTTTACTGGCCGTATT
The DNA here is from genome assembly GCA_030533325.1 of Oscillospiraceae bacterium. Lineage (GTDB taxonomy): Bacteria > Bacillota > Clostridia > Oscillospirales > Ruminococcaceae > HUN007. The sequence continues at coordinate 15,953 of JAUNJJ010000003.1, read as the reverse complement.
CAAAGATGAAGGATGAGAGATTTGATATCTGCGACAGCAAAGCGGTTCTCAGAATGGATCCTTCAAAACCTGAAGCTTTCAAAGTCGGATTTAACGTAGTTTCCGGCAAGGCGGTTTATGTAAAGGGAAATCAGACATATACAAAACTCTTTGATACATATGATAAGGATGCGGTTTATCCTGATTTCGGATGCAATTTTGAAACATATACAAACGGTGAATTTATAGAGTGCGAAGTAATCGGAGCTCAGAAGGATTATGCTCCGGGTGAATATGCACAGATAAATGAAACATGGATTATTAAGAAAAATTAAGGAGCAGGGGCCTATGGATAAAAAGAAATTTCAGCAGATTGCTGAAGAAGTAACCGGAAGAATGACAACAGAGGAACAGGCCGAGCAGCTTAAATATGACGCTCCTGCCAATGAAAAAGCCGGACTTAAGGCATATAACTGGTGGAATGAAGGACTTCACGGAGTAGCAAGAGCAGGTTCGGCAACTATGTTTCCTCAGGCTATCGGACTTGCAGCAACTTTTGATGAGGAACTCATCAGAGAAGTGGCAGATATTACATCAACAGAAGCAAGAGCAAAGTATAATGCCTGCTCTTCACATGAAGACAGAGATATTTACAAGGGACTTACACTCTGGTCACCAAATATAAATATTTTCAGAGACCCAAGATGGGGAAGAGGACAGGAAACATACGGTGAAGATCCCTTCCTTTCAGCAAAGCTTGGTGCAGCGTTTGTAAAAGGACTTCAGGGTGAAGGCGAATTCTTAAAGACTGCTGCGTGTGCAAAGCACTTTGCAGTTCACAGCGGTCCGGAAAATGTCAGACATGAATTTGATGCAAAGGTTTCTGCAAAGGATATGGAAGAAACATATCTTCCTGCTTTCAGAGAACTTATAGAAGATGCCGGTGCTGAAGGAGTCATGGGTGCATATAACAGAGTAAACGGAGAACCTTCATGTGCAAGCAGATTCCTTATGAACAAGCTTAAGGAATGGAACTTTGACGGATATTTTGTTTCGGACTGCTGGGCAATAAGAGACTTCCATACAACTCATAAAGTAACAAAGACAGCTCCGGAATCAGCTGCAATGGCACTTAAGGCCGGATGTGATCTCAACTGCGGAAATACATATCTCCACATTCTTGCGGCACTTGAAGAAGGCCTTATAGACGAAGAAGATATCAGAAAAGCCTGTATTCATCTTATGAGAACAAGAGCAAGACTTGGTATGTTTGAAGAACACACTGATTTTGATGATATTCCTTTTGATGTTGTTTCATGTGATGAGCATAAGAAAAAATCCCTCGAAGTATCAGAAAAATCAATGGTTCTTCTTAAAAACAATGGCATACTTCCGCTTGATAAAGACAAGATAAAGTCAATTGCAGTAATCGGACCAAATGCTGACAGCAGAGAAGCTCTTGAAGGTAACTACAACGGGAGGGCAGATGAATATGTCACATTCCTTGACGGTATCAGAAAATCATTTGACGGACGTATTCACTATTCAGAAGGTTCAGCTCTTTTCAAAGACAGAGTAATGAACCTCGGAATGGCAGATGACAGACTTTCAGAAGCTGCTGTTGCAGCTGAAAATTCAGATGTTGTAGTTCTTTGCCTCGGCCTTAACGCAACACTTGAAGGTGAAGAAGGAGATACAGGAAATGAATTCTGTTCGGGTGACAAACCGGATCTCAGACTCCCTGAATCCCAGAGAAAGCTTCTTAAAACTGTAATTGCTACCGGAAAACCGGTTATAGTTGCAGTTGCAGCAGGAAGTGCAATCAATATCGAAGAAGACTGCGATGCACTTATCCATACATGGTATCCTGGTCAGTTCGGCGGTACAGCACTTGCAAATATTATCTTTGGTGAAGTTTCACCGTCAGGCAAACTCCCTGTAACATTCTATGAATCAGCTGACAAACTACCGGATTTTACAGACTACAGCATGAAGAACCGTACATACAGATATGCTGAAGGAAATATCCTTTATCCGTTCGGTTACGGACTTACATATTCAGAAACAGCCTGCTCAGATCTTTCATTCGCTGATGGAAAGGCAACTGTTACAATAGAAAACAAGGGCGGATGTGATACTGATGAAGTAGTTCAGTTCTACATTAAGGACACATCCGAAGATGCAGTTCCGAATCACAGCCTCTGTGGTTTCAGAAGAATACATCTTGCAAAGGGTGAGAAGAAGACCGTTTCAGTAAATATCGACAGAAGATCGTTTGAAGTAGTTCATGAAGACGGATCAAGAGAAATATGCGGAAGTGAATTTACACTCTATGCCGGTATTTCACAGCCTGATGAACTCAGCTGTAAACTTACAGGTACTGATACTGTATCTGTTCAGATAAGATTATAAAAACCAAATTCTATTATTTTAAAGGAGAAATTATCATGAGCACATTTTTTAACGGAATTGAAAAGATTGCATACGAAGGAAAGAACAGCACAAACCCGCTTGCATTCAAGTATTACAACCCGGATGAAGTAATCTGCGGAAAGAAGATGAGTGAACACCTTAAGTTCGCACTCTCATGGTGGCATACTATGGGCGGTGACGGAACAGATATGTTCGGTGCAGGTACAGCTGACAAGTCATGGGGTGCAGCTGATCCTATGGAAGTAGCAAAGGCAAAGGTTGACGCAGCTTTTGAAATTATGGATAAGCTTTCAATCGAATACTTCTGTTTCCATGACAGAGATATCGCTCCGGAAGGTGCAACACTTGAGGAATCAAACAGAAGACTTGATGAAATCACTGACTATATGAAGGAAAAGATGGGAAACAAAAAGCTCCTCTGGGGTACAGCCAACTGTTTCAACAATCCGAGATACATGCACGGCGCAGGCACATCACCGTCAGCTGACGTATTTGCTTTTGCTGCCGCTCAGATTAAGAAGGCTATTGAATGCACAGTAAAGCTCGGCGGTAAGGGTTACGTATTCTGGGGCGGCCGCGAAGGTTATGAAACACTTCTTAACACAGATATGAAGCTTGAACAGGATAATATGGCTCGTCTTATGAGAATGGCTGTTGACTATGCCCGTTCAATCGGTTTCGACGGTGACTTCTACATCGAACCAAAGCCAAAGGAGCCAACAAAGCACCAGTATGATTTTGACACAGCTACAGTTCTTGGCTTCTTAAGAAAATACGGCCTTGACAAGGACTTTAAGATGAACATTGAAGCAAACCATGCAACACTGGCACAGCACACATTCCAGCATGAACTCCGCGTAGCAAGAGACAACGGAGTATTCGGTTCTATCGACGCAAACCAGGGTGATCCGCTTCTCGGATGGGATACAGACCAGTTCCCTACAAATATTTACGATGCAACATTCTGCATGTATGAAGTTCTCAAGGCAGGCGGATTTACAAACGGTGGTCTTAACTTCGACTCAAAGGCAAGAAGAGGTTCATTCACACCGGAAGATATCTTCCATTCATACATTGCAGGTATGGATACATTTGCACTCGGCCTCAGAGCGGCTGCAAAGCTTATCGAAGACGGACGCATTGACAGCTTTGTTTCAGAACGTTACTCATCATGGAACACCGGAATCGGTGCAGATATTATTTCAGGCAAAGCTACAATAGCTGATCTTGAAAAATACGCACTTGAAAAGGGCGATGTATTAAGTTCTGTATCAAGCGGCAGACAGGAAATGCTTGAGGCTGTTGTAAACAACGTACTCTTCAGTTTATAATAAAAATATCGGAGACAGAGCCATGAAGTATGCAATAGGTGTTGATATTGGCACCAGCGGTACCAAGTCCGTACTGTTTGATGAAACAGGCAGAGTCATGGCTTCTGCATCTGCAGAATATCCGCTCTGGCAGGAAAAGAACGGATACGCAGAGCAGGAGCCGGCAGACTGGTATAACGCAAGTGTTAAAACTATAAAAAGAATAATTGAAGACAGCGGAGTAGATGCTTCTGATATTGCTGGTGTCGGACTTTCCGGACAGATGCACGGTCTGGTTATGCTTGATGAAAACAATGAAGTTATACGCAGGTCAATTATCTGGTGCGATCAGCGTACAGCGAAGGAATGTGAAGAAATCACTGAAAGAGTTGGTGCTGAGAGACTGATTGAAGTAACAGCAAATCCTGCTCTTACAGGTTTTACAGCTTCGAAGATTCTCTGGGTCAGAAACAACGAACCGGAGAATTACAGCAGATGCCGTCATATTCTCCTTCCTAAGGACTATGTAAGATTCATGCTGACAGGGGAGTATGCAACAGAAGTTTCAGATGCTTCAGGAATGCAGCTTCTTGATGTTCCGAACAGATGCTGGTCTGATGAAGTACTTGAGAAGCTTGATATTGACCGCAGCCTTCTCGGAAAAGTATATGAATCAACAGAGATAACAGGATATATTACTGAAGAAGCGGCAAAGGCAACAGGTCTTAAGGCCGGTACACCTGTTGTTGGCGGTGCAGGTGACAATGCGGCGGCAGCAGTAGGTACAGGTATTGTTTCTGACGGAAAGGCATTTACTACAATCGGCACAAGCGGTGTAGTATTTGCGCACACATCATCAGTTCAGATTGACCCTAAAGGCAGAGTGCATACATTCTGCTGTGCAGTACCGGGCTGCTGGCATATCATGGGTGTTACTCAGGCTGCCGGACTTTCACTAAAGTGGCTGCGTGATAATTTCTGTAGGGAAGAGATGGACGAAGCTGAACAGAAGGGTATAAGCGAGTACTATATAATGGATAAAAAAGCGGAGGAGATACCGATTGGCTCTGACAAGCTTATTTATCTTCCTTATCTTATGGGCGAAAGAACTCCTCATCTTGATCCGGATATACGCGGGAGCTTCTTCGGACTTTCGGCTATGCATACAAAGGCTCATTTTATCAGAGCGGTAATGGAAGGGGTTGCGTATTCACTTCAGGACTGTAACAGTATCATCAGAGAGATGGGTACAGAGATTACAGAGATGATGGCGTGCGGAGGAGGCGGAACCTCAGCTCTCTGGAGAAGTATGCTGGCAGACCTTTATGAATGTCCGGTAAAAACAGTAAGCTGCAAGGAAGGCCCTGCTCTCGGTGTGGCAATTCTTGCATTTGTCGGTACAGGTGTTTACAAAACAGTTGAAGAAGCATGCAGCGTTATGATCAGGACTGATAAAACTCAGATGCCAAATCAGGAAAGATCAGCTGAATATGCAAAGTATTACAGACTTTATACAAAGCTTTACGGTGCAATAGCAGATCGTTGCAGAGAACTTGCTGCACTTTGATATGAAATTTTCTTTTCACCTTAATTATAATAGACACTAAAAAATCAGGAGCGACTCAAAAGGTCACTCCTGATTTTTTTTCTTTCTTTTTTTATATCTGTCTTCTTCGCTGAATACGCATCCGCAGTATTTCTGCATATACATACCAAGCGCACGGGCTTTTTCCTGACCTTCACGAAATCCGGGACGGAAATCGTGATATTCAAACTTAACTCCGTACTTTGCAGCGGAAGCTTCCGCGATATCACATATAAGTTCATGATTCTGATACGGACTTACAAGCAGAGTTGTTGTAAATCTGTCAAATCCGTTTTCAGAAGCAAACCTTGCCGTCTCATCAAGACGCACTTCGTAGCAGTAGCTGCATCTGTTGTCAAAGTCCGGGTATACTGCTGATATAAAGCTTCGAAGTCCGTATTCGTTTTTTATAATAAGTTTCATCCCTATTGATTCTGAATATTCGACGAGAGTTTTTTTTCTTGCCTTGTATTCGGTGAAAGGGTGAATATTTGGGTTGAACCAGAAACTTACCGGTTCCGTTCCCTGAGCACGCAGGGTATCGATACAGTATACAGAGCATGGTGCACAACAGGTGTGCATCAGAATCTTTGATTTGTTGTTATCGTTCATAGAGATTAAAGTGATACCTCCATCAGAACATTTCCGTCAAGGTCTTTCCAGGTAAATCTGTCATCTTCAGTAACCATATACTGATGTTCAGAATTTTCCTTCGGAAGAGAAACAGAACCCGGATTCATGTATATTACTCCGTTATAGAGTGTTCTGCATGCGGGTACATGAAAATGTCCGTTAAGAAGAATATTGCCTGAACATATAGGAGGAAGGTGTTTTTCGTTATATACATGTCCGTGGGTTGCATAAATGGTAGTATGCCCTGTCTGAAGTATGCAGTAATCTGCAAGAACAGGGAAATCAAGCACCATCTGGTCAACTTCCGTATCGCAGTTTCCACGTACACAGAGTATTCTGTCTCTGAGCGGATTGAGCATAGAGATCACTTCTTTCGGAGCATATTCTTCCGGCAGGTCATTTCTCGGTCCGTGATAGAGGATATCACCGAGAAGAAGGAGTTTGTCTGCTCTTTCAGTTTCAAATGCTTCGAGCATTTTTCTGCAGTAAAATGCAGAACCGTGTATATCAGATGCAATCATTATTTTCATGGGACACCTCATTTTTTTACAAGTCTTTTAAGTTTGTTGTATATTGCTGATCCGTTCGCCTGTCCGTATTCAGCGACCATTCTGCGGTGAAATTCCTGTTTGCTTAATGCGGTTGTTACGCCAAGCTTTCTGTAGAGTTCAGCACCTTTTTCATGACCGAGCTTGTAAACCAGTTTTTTATACAGAACGGCATGAGTCGATACATCATCAAGACTCTGTATAAGAGCACGAATCTGGTCACTTTCTGAAGGCTCAGTGTTTTTCGCGCTGACATCCTCATCAGTGTTATCCGGTTCGTTTGGTTCAGGCTGAGCTGATATGTCTTCAAGAGCATTTTCAGCGTTTATTGCTGTTTTCTGTACAAGTGAGAATCCGTTTACAGAAAGCTGTTCAGCCCGTTCTGTCCAGAAATTTAATATATGTCTGAATCCGCGGTCTTTACTGATTATAAATATTTCTTCGGTATCTTTACGGGAAATAAGGTATCCCAAAAAAGTAGAGAGCTGGAAGTCGAGAGCGTTTTTCCCTCCCACGGATATTTCAAAGTATTTGAAATTTGCTCTGCTGCAGCAGATACACTGATGCATTTTCATGGAAATCCTGCCGGAATTTGAACTGTAGAAAATATAAACGCTGTCTTTTTCCGTCAGTTCTTCAGTACCACAAAGTCCGTCTGAGCCGACGTTTTCAAAGTCAATAAGATATGTAGCCAATCTGTGTTATCCTCCGTTTCCTAGAAATCAAGGAGATCGATTTCATCATCATTTGTAACTATCGGATCATGCTTGCCGGAATCAATAGTCTGATAAACAGGCCACTTTTTCAGAATTTCGTCATAGCATGTAGCTGTAAGAACAACAGTATACTGATCAAAAAGTCCGCCATAGTAATTTTCGGAAGAAGGAGAATACTGTGGATCCTGTTTTATTGCTTCAGCATTAAGATCGTAGAGACATTCTCTGCATATATCCACATAAACATTTGGGTCTGCCGGTTTTTCCTCTGAAACGATGATAATATTGAAAAAATCGTTTTCTTTAGTTGGGATTTCGATAGATATGTCATTTAATCCGTAGTCACCGTTTTTATATTTGTCCTTAACGTTCTGTGCTATTGTCTTCAGGTCAAGATTATCATTTTTATATCCGTTGCCTTTGTTTTTTTCGTCAGTTGCTGATTTTTCTACAACAGTCGTATTTGATTGTTTGTTTCCGCATCCTGCACATAAGGCAAGTACTGAAACAAGTGCAATTGCTGTGCATAGTATTTTTTTTGTCATAATTAACTCCTTGATAAAATATTACTGTGGGAATAGAATATACTGGTCTGATACAATCTTGTATCGGTGACATGTGAAAAATATAACCTGATTTAACCGGCTGTATTCGTTTAGAAAAATGAATCCGTTATCAGCTCTTTCATCGTCATAGTGGGCAAATACGTCATCAAGAAATACAGGAATCTGATTTCTTGTCATCATATCAGCGAGAGCAAGTCTGAGAGAAAGATATGCCTGTTCATATGTGCCTGTACTTAGATACTGCCACTCGCGGAAAGGTTTGCTGCTGTCAGGTGCAGAATTGATTTCCAGGTCTTTGGAAACAATAGTTTCATTATATCGTCCGCCTGTAAGGTGTGAGAATATCCTTTCTGTTTTACTGTTAAGTTCAGGGGCAAAAGTCTGTCTGATTTCATTGCCGGCTTCTTCCATTACTTCGGATGCAATTAAGACTGCACGGTCATATGAAGACATTTCTGAAATGTTTTGCTTTATTGAATCAATTTGATTTCTGAGCGCAGAAGGATTTTCGACTGAACTATACCGGGATAGAATTCTCGAACGCATATCTGATATTTCATCTTTCAGTGAATTGATATCTCTTTTTACAGTTTCGAGTTCCTCTTCCAGAGCATCTGTCTGCTGATCTGTAAGAAGTTTAGGACCGTTTCCTGCAGTTAAAGAAGATAATTTTGCTTTTAACTGAGCTGTTCGCATGGAAATTTGTTCGGAACTGTCAGTTATGAGATCTTCTTCAAGTTTTGAATCAAGTATAGCCTTTGTTTTTTCAATTTCGGTGAGAGTATCCTGTGCATCAAGAATAGACTGTTCAATCTCATAAGTTCCGGACACAGTTTTGAACTGAGAAAAAAACTGTACTGCCGAAGTTTCAAGAAGAGAAATATCGTTTCTTATTTTCTTTACTTCGGAACTTAGCTTGTTAAGGTCAGATTTTTTCTGATTATTAATAAGAACAAGACGATTGTTTTCTTTTTCAAGCTCACTTTTCTTTAGTTCAGTATCGTTCAGTTCATCTTTAAGAAGCGAGATTTCACAGTTCATCTCATCGCTTTGTTTTTCATTTTCAGAGATAGCTTTATCAAATTCTCTGTAGGCATTTTCAAAGTCAGGAGCTTTGTGCTCTATACCGGCTTTTTTGTCATGAATTTTATGAATTTTCTCAATAATTTTTGTTCCGGCGATTACTGCAAGTGAAACAGGTATTGCTGAAAGAAGAAACCACGGATTTTTTAAAAACAATGATATAGCGATGATAATAATAAGGGCTGCCGGAATAAGTGTAACATAGTTTGATTCCATATCAGCAATATGTTCCTGATACAGCTCTTCTTTTATATGTGTTTCCTTCAGCCTGGTATTCAGCTGTTCAGTTACAGAAATGATTTCATTCAGCTTTTCTTCTGCAAGTGTTATTTTGTCCGATATGACTCTTTTCTGTTCTTCAAGACTGTCAATATCTGCGTAGTTGGCCTGTATAGCATCAGAAAGTCTGAGTTCAGAAACTTCATTTGACATAGAATTGAATTCATTTTTTCTTTCGTTGTATGTATCTTTTAATCTTTTAAGTTTAGAAAGCATATCTGAGCATTCGTCAAGAAAGGAATCAGTAACACAAAAGTTTTCGTTTGATATTTCAGCCCGGAGATTACTTAGCTTTTCTTCCAGTTTGTTTTTTACCTGATTCTTCCTGTTCTGAACCTCAAGTGAGTGAAGTTCCCGGATGATGTGCTGTTCTTTAATCCGATCTGATAAAGAATCATAATGTTCTTTCTTTTTCTGAAGATGTTCACAGAATGAAGTGTGCAGTTCTTCGTCAGCAAGCTTTCGTTCTTCTTCCTCTTCAGTACGTGAGAGCTGTTCTGTTTTTTCGGAAAGTTCGGACATGAGTCTGTCAATTGCACCGGTTCTGCCGCTTTTTGAACGAAGTTCCTCATGGGCTTTCTGAAGTCGCTTTCTTACAATTTCGTAAGAAATATTTTCTTCAGCAGAAGAGGAGTAGTTCATAAGCTTTTTTGATATCTCATCTTCTTTGTCAGTTCCGTGAACAACTGACGATACATCTCCTATAAATACACTTCTTTCAAATGCTGACAAACTCATTCCGATAAAGCGTTCTCCTGCATCATATTTACAGCTTACCGCCTCGGAGGAGCCGGTAGTCAGATTCCATATACTGATATTATCACTGATGTTGGAATTGCCGAATTCGCGTTCTATGCGAAAATCCTGTCCGCCGGATTCGAATTCAATGTATCCTGACATTGGGGTACCGTCCCACGGAGCATATTTTTTTCTCATGTTTTTGTTTATGTCAGATGATTTTCCGGCAGTGCCGTAGAACATCATTTTTATAAAATTCATAACAGTGGTTTTTCCGGATTCGTTGCTGCCGTAAATAATATTCAGACCGGGTTTTAAATCGAGTCTGAAATTCTTTAGTTTTCCGAAATTTTCTATGTATATGGTTTTTATTTTCAAAAATGTTCACCTCTGTGCCGGTTAAGATATCATACATAAATCAATTTTAACATAAATCGAAACTAAATGCAAGTGAAAAACTGCCCCAAAACATATTGTTTTGAGGCAGGGATTTTTTATTTTGCCGGACCAAGAGTTTCTGTAACTTTTGAAAGATACTGTCTGAGTTTGGCAAGATCTGCAAGATTAAGACTGCCGCTGGCATCTACATCACCGGCTTTTGTCTGATATTCTGTTGCCTTTCTGTCTCCGATAAGAATCAGGGAAAGATATGAAAGGTCTGTAACATCAACCTTTCCGTTTCCGTCAACATCACCGTAAATTAACTCAGAAGGTTCTTCGGATGTTGTGGAAGGTTTTGCAGTTGTAACCGCCGGTTTATCTGTTACAGTTACTTTTTCAGTTGTTGTAACAGCTGGTTTGTCAGTTGTTTGTTCTGTAACAGTTTCAGCCGGTTTTTCTGTTACCTTTGGTGTTGTGACCGGGTTCTGAATTGTTCCGCCATAGTATTCTGAAACAGAAATACCGTTTCCTGACTGTCCCATAGGACGCTGGTGATCAAGACTAATAAATTTCCCGTTTTCATCCTGCCAGAGAGCCGGCTCAACAAGTGCATACTTTTCTTCATCCCACTTGCCGAAGTTGTCATATACAAGTCCGCCTGTATCTCCGGAATTTTCATTAAAGCACCAGAATGTATGGTTGATGTGATTTTCTATCATTAAGTCACGGAGGAGTGTCATCCACTTTGTGTTTTCGCCGGTCGGATCATGTTCTTCATCTATAAATCCGCCCCATTCGCCCATGAGCAGAGGTGCTGTTTCATTTTCGTAAAGATAGAACCAGTTATCTCTCCAGCAGTCGTTCATAAGTGATTCACTGTCAAATGTTTTGTCAGGATCATCGAGGTAGAACCATGTCTGCTTATAAACGAGCGGACCGTAGTCGTGAGGAGAGTAGACAAGCTGCTTCTGATGTTCTCCAAGATCTATCGGAAATTCTTTTGCACCGCGGAAATTTCCGCCCCACCATGTTCCGTGGTATGGCTGGGCATCAGGGTCATCATAGTGTGCGTAGTCTACTGAAGGACTGTTCCAGTCCATTCCGTTTTCAAATTTAGGATAAACTTCTATACCTTCAACCATGATAAGAAGGTTTGGATTGATGTCAAGGACTGCTTTGGCACCTCGTTCAGCAGCACGTTTCCAGTTGTTCAGGTCGTCTGAATCATCCCACTTTGCAAAAGTGCCTTCATCTTTTTTACCGTGAGGTTCGTTCTTAAGATCTAACGCAATAAGTGTATCATCGTCTTTATAGTATTCTGTAACCCATTCGAGTGCTTCAACCCAGTCATCTTCCGAGAACTTATCGCTGTACCATACAGGTACCTGATGACCTGCTGATGCAGTTTCAGCACTGTGAATGTCAATCATGATTTTTATTCCGTTTTCCTTGCACCACTTTACAGCGAGATTCCATATGTCGAAACTGTACATCGGATCTCCGCCTTCGGTTCCGTCAACAGAAAGTTCCGGGTTTGCATATGTATTTACCTTAACCATCGGATCCGGTTCGTTGTTCTTCCACTGAAGAAGAATCTCGGTTGACATAGGTACTCTGAGAAGATTAAAACCATGGTCAGCAATTTCGTTGAGCATCTGATGCATGTTCTGTGACCATACACCGTCAAAAACCTGACTTCCTACATTGTACCCGAACCAGTTACAGCCCGTGAGCCAGACTTCGTTTCCGTTCATATCATAAAGTCTGTTGCCTTCTGCATGAATCCAGTCATCATGGCAGTCGTCAGCAGCTTTTACAGGTGTTTCTGATGCACTTTTATACATCATGATTCCGGAACCAGCGGAAATTGTGAGTGCAAGGGATACAGCTGCGGCAGTTAAACGCCTTAGTGATTTCATATTATATCCTCCTGAAATTTTTTTAAAAGAGCATTTTCTTTATAATTTAATAGTACCTTATTGGATAATATTTGTCAAGTAGAAAAATAATAATCCGGCAGGCTTCGAAAAGATATTTTTACGAAAAAACATTAATCCTTCGTGTGAATCAGTTGTTTCCATTCTGATAATTCTGAAAAATCTCATAAAGAACTGCGGCCTGCTCATCTGAATTGCTTTTGCCGAATAATACTTCAGTACATGAATCGGAAAATGCTTTATACAGCACATCTGTTTCGAAAAACGGACTTATCGGTTCAAGCATACTCAGACTGTCACTCATCAGATTGAATGCATCAGACTGAATATCGTTTAATTCATGATTGTTCATAAGATAATCACGCGCAGATTTGCTTAACGGGATTCCTTTTTCAGTTTTTTGATAATCAGCCATATCCGGACTGTTTACGAGATAATTAAGAAGAGTTGCAGCTTCCTCAGGATGGGCTGAATTTTTCTTTATCGCATAGAGAGTGGCGGGCTTTACATACCAGTTATCCAGCTTTCCGTTAATGGTTATGTAGTTTCCGACAACCATTTCAAATCCGTTTTTTTCAGCCGGACTGCAGTAGTTATTGGCATCTGAAAGCCATACCATAGTTGATGCGTATTTTCCGGATGAGAATTCTCTTCTGTCATATTCATCTAATACAGGGATTACTTTTTTATTTACGAGTTCACAGTAAAAATCCAGCATCATTTTTATTTCATTTTGAGTAAAGTTTATTTTGCCGTTACTGTCCATAAAGTCTTTTCCGGTTTTCTGACCGGCATAGGAAACTATCAGAAACCATGCAGGTTTTTGTGACAGTGCAAGGGGGTAGTGCTCACCGTTCATTACCTTTGCAGCACTGAATAAATCATCAAAAGTTTTCGGAATATCAAGACCGTATTCGGAGTATACTGTTTTGTTTGCATATAAAGTCATTGTGTTGAGTGCGATTGGTATAGCATTCAGTACACCGTTCTGCATCCCGTATGAAAGGTCATCTTCTGAATAACACGAGAAATCAATGTAATCTGCAAGGGTGCTGAGATCATAGTATCCCTGACCGTCAGGTGAATACTGATTAAGCCACGAATAATTTATCTGCATTACATCAGATTCAGTGTTGGAAATCATCTGAACATTGTTCTTTTTCTGATAACCTGACCATTCTGAATAATGACATTTTACTTTTATACCGGGAAACTGATTTTCAAATTCCTTAATTGCAGGCAGTGTGTAATCATGACGGCTGTCATTGCCCCACCATGAAAAAGAAATATCTGTTGTCTGCGGAACTGAGAGTGACAATGTATTATTGCCTCCGCATGATGAAAGAAAAATAGTGAGCGCTGCTAAAGCTGGTATTATTTTTCTCATTCTGATTCCTCCATATCTGAGCTGAATAGTGTATATGTGTCTTTTCCATTGTGTTTTGAATGATATAGCGCCTTGTCGGCACGTCTGTAAAGCTCCGGAAAATTAGTACCGTTATCAGGGAAGAATGCTGCACCAATACTTGCAGAAATCTTGTAGCTGTTATCATCACCTGTATAGTTTTCAGCAAAAGCTTTACAGAGTTCCTTGCATTTTATTTCTGTATAGCTGACAGAACTATTCTGCCCCGTATTTATCAGCACACAGAATTCGTCTCCTCCGAGTCTTCCGAGCAGAGCGTCGCTTTCCGGAAAAGTTTTCCTGAGTATTTCACCGACGCCTGCAAGAACTTTGTCTCCGTATTCGTGACCGAGTGTGTCGTTTACACCTTTAAAATTATCAATATCAAGCAGAATAAGTGATCTTTTCTCTTTTGAACCGGACAGAACATTTTCTGTAAATGTCTCGAATGAACGTTTGTTAAGTATACCGGTTAATAGATCTTTATGGGCTTTGTCATCGAGTGTGGAGACAATATTATTAACGGGATTCATTAATTTCTCAAGTGTGTATATCGTTGCAAGTACGGTGAGCAGAAGCAGTATTATTGCAATGACTGTTATTGATTTCTGAACTTCATTTTTTTCCCTGAGAATGATTTCAGTAGGGAGGGAACAGATAACATACCATCCGGAATCGCTCTGATTGACTGAAATAAGATACTGATTATCAATAACACTTGAATCGGCCGAATCCAGTTTATTGACTCTGGAAAGAAGTTCCTCATCAAGCACTGTTCCGGATTCACCGTTTACATTGGAATAAATAATTACATTGTCATTTTCTATAAGTTTTACGGAAAGACTTTCCATTCCGTTGCTCTTGGAATGTTCGAATACCTGCTCGAGTTCAGATGCATAGAACGAAAGGACAAGAACTGCATTCTCGTGTATAGCTTTTATGTAGTATATACGTCTGTAATCTCCATTGAATCCTGCAGACCATCCGTCTGAATAATCTTTCCGCGTAATCATGTTCTTCAGGTCCGCATACATATCATCACCGAACATCGTGAGCGAACCGTTAGATATCTTTCCGACAAAACTGTTATTGCTGTATACTATTCCAAAGTCAACGAAATTTTCCATCATACATATGTTGTAAAGATTTTCAGTTATATCTTCTCTTGCCTTTATATTTTCGTACTCGTCGGATGATTTTTCTGTGTCATCATACTCGTAGTTGATTTCATCTGAGAAAGCAAGAGTAGCCAGCATCTCTATACGCTCAAGATAGCTGTCAAGGTTTATCTGCATCTGCATATTGAGCTGTGCAGACATCTGAAGAACTTTTTGTTTAAGTATTGTATCCGTTCTGTAAAGTGTCATAGCAGATACAGCCCCTATGCTTAGCGTAATGATTAAAGAGTATGTAAGGATAATAATGCTTTTGTAGTGGTTAAGTTTAGCCGCTGAGCTTTCGTCTTTAGTTGATTTCATTACGGTGTGAGCCTCCCTGTATCATAATTTGCAAATATATAATAAACGACAATTTCATTTGACGTTCATTATAATTTTAACATATTTTTTTGTGCAAATCAATCGCTTTTTGTAATTTGTACGTTTTGCACTATGGCAAAAAGTGAATTTTATATAATTAATCTTGAAACACTGGTCTTAAAAAATATAATTATTTTAAGTTGATTTAAGCAAAAGACTTTATTTTTACGTATTTATATGATATAATAAAATTAACTTAATTCACATGAAAGGGAAAGTGTATTTATATGAAAAAAGAAATCAGAATGATTGATATTGCGGAAACTCTTAATGTGAGTGTTGTCACAGTATCAAATGCACTGAATGACAGGGAAGGCGTCAGCCCTGAACTTCGTGCGGAAATAAAAAAGACAGCTGACAGTCTTGGATACAAATATACAGTAAATGAACGGATTGTATCAAAGATTGAGAACAGAAATATAGGTATCCTTATGTCGGAACGTTTCGTAGGTGAGAAGGGTACGTTTTACTGGAGACTTTGTCAGGAAACTTCAAAGGAGCTTCTTAAGAAGAATTTTTTTGCAATAAATGAAACTCTTTCAAAGGATAATGAAAGAGCAGGAATTCTCCCGAAAATAATTTCTGAAAACAAGGTAAGCGGGCTCATTGTTCTCGGACAGATAAGCCGTTCATATATAGATGTACTGATAAAATATGATGTTCCGCTTATTTTCCTTGATTTTTACGACAAACATTACAGTGTGGATTCTGTTGTAACAGATAATTTTTATGGCATGTATCTCCTTACTGATTACCTTATCGAGAACGGACACAGGGATATAAGATTTATCGGAAGACTTAATGCTACAAGCAGTATTCAGG
>JAUNJJ010000161.1 GCA_030533325.1 Oscillospiraceae bacterium | reverse complement strand
AAATTAAATTTCACAGAACTATTGAATTTAAATGAAAAATCGTTTATAATATTAACCATGAGAGCTTCTCCTTTGTTTTATTGTCTTTTTGTCATTTCAATTATAACAAATTTGAAGCTCTTTTTCTATACCCTGACTTCACTTCCTTTTGAAATTGTAGTTGACATTAATGAGAATACTATGATAGAATTAGAACAACAAATTAGAATTTGTCAAGCTAATTAGTTCGATATAATTCTATGATGACAAAATTATTATTAGGAGAGATGAAAAATGATTGATGAATTAATATTTAAATGTGAAGATGTAGACCCAGATTATGACTACCCGGAAAAATTTAAAGAAGTGGTTGATAAAATTGCTGATTACTTTGAAAAGAAATTAGGAATATCTTTTCAGGAGGAAGAAGAAGAAAATTATATACAGGCAATAGATATATATGATTGTTATCATATTTCTTATATCGCACCTATGAAAGATAATACCTATAAGATGATAATAAGAGTGCCTTTTGACCAGTTTCAGATATTTATAGCAAATTCCGAGGAAGAAGATGTTATAGTTAACTACTGTGACATAGATATTGATCAGTATACACAGGAAAATCTTGATTTCATCAGAAATACTATTATAGAGTTTGAAAAGCAATTAAATGCTTTATTGACAAAGTAAAATTTGTTGAAACAATTTATTAATTCATAAATTTTAAAATTCTGAAATCAGAAAATTCCAGTTTGCAGGGATAACCGGCAAATATGAATTTGTGGAGGTATATTATGCGATTAGATGGTTTTGGATTATTTGTTGAAGATATGGCGAGAATGATTAAATTTTATAGAGATGTTCTTGGATTTGAAATAAAAGAAAGCGAAGATACATCAAATGTTTATCTCGTTAAGGATGGAACATTGTTTTTGCTGTATGGTAGAAAAGATTTTGAGAACATGACACATAGAAGATATGAGTATATAAAAGGCTTAAATGGTCATAGTGAAATAGCACTTTATGTTGATACTTTTGAAGAAGTTGATATTGCATATAATAATGCTATAGAAAAAGGTGCAACATCTGTATTAGAACCAGAACTTGAACCTTGGGGACAGAGAACTTGCTATATTGCTGACCCAGAAGGCAACATCATTGAAATAGGTTCTTGGGACAAACCCTACGAGAAAAAAGATTTATAAATCCCAGTTTATCTTTTCATTTTATGATCTCTTAAATCTCAGAAAGGAAGAAAATCATGTTAAAAGATTTATTATCCAAATACTATTTCGATCAGAATTACAACTGCGCAGAGACCATTCTCCGTGCGGGAAACGAATACTACGGTCTCGGACTTCATGACAGGGATATGATAATGGTGGCTGCATTCGGTGCGGGTATACAGACGGGAAACACCTGCGGCGCTGTACTTGCGGGTGCGGGAATCTTATCAATGAAATACGTTGAGGCAAAGGCTCATGAATCAGCAGATATCAAGCCCGTTGTCAGCAGCATGATGAGAAAATTCAACGAGAAATACGGCTCAGTTCTCTGCAAGGATATCAAGGCTCAGTCTTTCAGACCCGAATATCGCTGCAAAATGACTATTGAAACTGCCTGCGACATTATCGAGGAAGTAATTGCGGAATACGAAAGAAGGTGACTTTATGGCATCGCTGTTCAAGCTGCTCATATCCCCTGTTCTGCTGATTATAGGAAAAAAAAAGCTTGATGTTCGTATGTACCCTTTTCTTGTCGGGGCGGGAGTGTATTTTGTGATATCCATACTCCGTGCGCTGATACGAAGCGGTTTTTCCGCTTATGATGCGGGAACGGCTTTTTTTCTCCAGGGGCTGACATCCTCTGTTCTAGAGGAAACAGGCAGAGTCATTGCTTTTGTTTATATTCTGAAAGATTACCAAAGAAATTCGGATGCGATAGGTCATGGCATCGGGCATGGTATGCTTGAAAATATGGGTGCGGGCTTTGCATCCTTCGGGCTTCAGATGTCGGCGGAAAATGCCTTCCTCGGCTGTGCGGGACAGTTCATGGGCTCGCTGACGCATATAGGTCTGTCGGTCTTTGCATGGTACGGAGTAAAGAACGGGAAAATAAAGGTGATGCTCCCCATTGCACTTGTGATCCATCTTGCTTCAAATATAATCGTTTCGGATGCCTTTGATGTTATCAAAGCTCTGATAGTCTGCGGCACTGCATATTTTCTTTACAGAAAAGATGATGATGATTTAAGATAATTTCTGAAAAAGATTCTTTGGTTCTTTACATTTGATTTTGTTTGCAGGGCATATAAGGATAATCCCGCTGCAATACATAAGCAGGAAATAAAACTACAAAGTCACAAACCCAAAAGGCTCGCAAGCCTATCCAAGACTGCGTGTGTATTAGTAAACATGAGGTATGCTGAGGACATTCTCCGCCTGCCAAATTGCAGTTTGTAGAACTACATCATCGCATTCCTCGTCTGCCGATAAATCTCCAGCCGCGACAGTGATTTCGGACTGTTATTAGTCTGATTCACTGTGCGGCTATTGTTGTAGTTATTCACAACTGTCCCAGCAGAAACTGTATCCTTCATCGAAGCTGTCATACCGTCAAAGTTCACACCCATATCGTTTTTCATCGTAAGCCGCATACTTTCCGCCACTCCGCTGATTGCATTTGTAATCAGCTTTTTGTTTTTCTGAATTCCTTCGGCAAGTCCGGACATGGAATCCGGCATCCAGCTTTCAAAGTCTGTAAGAGGACCTTCATACCTTTGAAGATTTCCTTTATTCCGTTCCATGCTTTGTCCCAGCCTCCTGTAAATATTTCGATGAAAACGTCAAGAGTACCGAGAATAACATCGGACACAAGTTTGAAGATATCTGCAATCTGCTGAAATGTTGTTTCAAACAAGGGCTTCAGAAAGTTACACAAACTATCCCAGATTGCCTTCATCATTTGTGTTTGCATTAGAACTTGCTGCAGCCAGAACATCAGCAAAATGACCGCTGTCGGCTGCAGTTAAGCCGAAGGCGGTCAGAGCGTCTGTTACTATATCGGATGTTGTTGAAAGTTTTTCTCCGGAAGCGGCTGCAAGGTTCATGATACCCTCGATACCATCAAGCATATCTGTAGTCTTCCAGCCGGCCATTGACATGAATTCAAAGGCATTTGCTGCTTCAGTTGCGAAGTATTTTGTTTTTGAACCAATTTCACGAGCCTTGTCGCGAAGTACCTGAAGGTCATCACCGGTTGCTCCGGAGATTGCAGCATCCTTTGACATGGCAGAATCAAAATCGGAGGCTGTTTTCACAGCAGCGTTCCAGGAGCAGTTACACCGGCTGTTACTGGTAAAAGCTTTTCACCCACACCGGAAATTTTATCACCGACATTCTGAAGAACTTCTCCTGCGGCACCTATCTGTGCAAGTGCTGTATTTGTCTTGCCGGCTTCGTTCTGCAGACGCTGAAGTTCATTTTCGGTTTCAACGATTTCTCTCTGAAGTGCATCATACTGTTCCTGTGAGATTTCACCATTGGCAAGCGCCTGATTCGCCTGTTCTGCGGCTGTTTTCAGGGTTTCCAGCTTTTCTTTGGTAGCGGTCACCGCATCGGCGAGGAGCTTATGCTTCTGCGAGAGCAGTTCCGTGTTGGTCGGATCGAGTTTCAGCAGCTTCTGAACATCCTTGAGCTGCGTCTGCGTGTTCTTGATGTTTTTGTTGACACCTTCCAGCGCCTTCGACAGCTTGGTGGTATCGCCGCCGATCTCGACCGTGATGCCCTTGATTCTATTTGCCATGCGATATCACCTCCCCGTTAGGGTATAAAAAAGCAGCCCCCAAGGACTGCTCTGTGTATGGTAATTCACTTGTTATTCCTGATCGATGAATGAAAAGAGTTCCTCGACCGTTGTTCCAAAGATATGCGCAATATCCATAGCAAGCTTTAGCGATGGATTGTACTGTCCTTTTTCAAGCCGAATAATCGTTTCACGCCGGACTCCTGTCAATTCGGCAAGCTCTAATTGACTCATTCCTGTTTTTGCACGGTATTCACGAATCTTCGTCACAAGCTCAGACATCGGCATCCTCCTTGCTGAATGTTGTGTCCGTGATTAGAAAGAAGATGCTTCTGATTGCAAGCAAAGCACAGATAATTCCAATAAAAACTGCGGCCGGAATAGCACTGTTCCTTGCGAACATACCGATTACTGCGAACGCTGCAAAAAGAATCCACATGATGAGCGTATTCGCTTTGGCAAGATTTTGTTTTGCGAGTTCATCAGCTTTTTCAAACTTACCATCAAAGAATATTGCAACAGCGATGGGCAGCCACACGACCATTTCCGACCAATTGTCAAGAAATAGAATGGCAATGATGCCAAAGACAGATAGTGCTGCGATGGCTGCATGATAGGAGCGCAAGGATTTAATGGTTTCTTTCGTTTTCGGAGAGTTCTTTTTCATAATAATTACCGCCTTTCCAAGTGATGTATTTCTCACTTTATGTGACAATTGTATCACAGTTTTGTGATTTTGTCAAGAGGCAAAGTGAGAAATATATCACTTTAGGGAAAATGCACAAAATAACAGGCAGTTCTTCGTGCAATGTGATATATTTATCACCACTCGAATCGACGATAATCATTTTTAACGCATTTGTAACGGTTCCAATGTTTTTAGCAGACTTCTGTGATAGAGCGTTAGATATACACTGAAGGAGTAAATCAGGAGTCCGATCATAATTTTCAGAACTTGTAGCATGATAATATCCACACTTAATCGTGGTAATTTCCCTGAAATTTCGTGCTTTTCATGCTCAGAATTTGTCAAAGTCAGCCTGTTGAGCCTTATATTCATAAGTTGCATCGTCATTATCCCGTTCGATGAACATTTCGTTGACCATCCCGATAGTGAGCAGATCGAGGTCAGAAAGTGATATCCCGATCTGCACACATCGGAGAAGGAAGAGGGGCGTTGTCATCGGGCGGTCAGTCGGGCGATGTTTTTTTAGATTCAATCTGCGTTGCAGTATTAAGTCCCCACAGTTCGATAAGCTGTGGAAGGATTTCATAAATGCTGAAGGTGTTGAACTGTTCGAGGAAGTCATCAGGGCTGTCTGGAACGTTATCCGGATCAGCGTGCTTCGCCATGATGAATGCGATATTTTCAAAGACCTAAAGACTTTCAATGTCAAGGCCACTCTTTTCAGCGTCTTCATATTCAACATTTGTCTGAAGTGATGCAAAATCCTTGTAGATATCCCTTCCGAATTTAAGACGATAAAGACGAGGCACTGCTGCACTCGCCTTGAAAGGTACTTCCTTTCCATCAATCATTATATTTTTCTTGATAGCCATAATGATCACTCCTTGGTAGTGGTTGTAGTCGCCGATTTAGCTTTCACGCTTGATTGCAAACTATCCTAAACCGGATATCTGGTACCCTGATTATGCACAAATTCTATATTATTGTAATCGCTTTCGGAAATACTTTTACTTAATATTATCAGTATTCTCTGGGGATTTATAGTTTCATTTCTCATATCTGTATTTAATACAGTATTTGGAATAAAATATTTACCGTTTCTTTTAAATCCAATACACGCTCTTACATTCCCTGCAAGTTTATGAGTGTCAAGCTTAATATGTGCTGAATTATAATTATAATCTCCAATCATATTAGCATTTCTGGAAATATTCAATACCTGATTTAAAACTTGCAGTTTCTGGACTGTCGTTCCGTCTTTAAAATCAAAATCTCGTTCCTGAAGTTTGTTATGTAAAGCCTTTTTAAAGAACATCTCAGCTGACGCGCAATATGATTTGTTGATTGACATACCAGTCAAATGAAGAAAATTTGATGAAGAGCCTTTAATTTCAACAGTGTCCGGAGCTTTTATGTTCCCAAAAACAATCATTAAGTTTTGATTTACAAACTGCTTATCATAAACAATTGCAGATTCTCGTATAATTTTTTATTCATAAATTACCTTAAAAAATTTAAAAGGAGAGTCATGCCGCAGCAAATGAACTCTCCCTTTAGTGGCTGATTTATTTTGTTGTCCGCTAACTACCGACCCACATGTTCGGCTTTAATATCAGGTTTATTTTGTTGCCTGCCAACTACCGGCTCACAGGTACAGCATCAATATCGGATTTTTATCGTGTCAGCCCACGTTAGTAACAAGCTGTTATTCTACTTATATTATAATGCTTTTTTTAATGTTGTCAAATATAATTTATGTTAATTTTCTCATCTGCATTCCAGCAATTCTAAATATTAATCGATATTTACAAAATTCACCAGAATTCCAAAGCAGTTTCTATCCATGACACAAAGAATGCAATAAAACATGTTCCTATGTTACAGAGAACTTTTTTACTGCCGCATTTTTATACGAGCAGAACCTAATACTACAGCTAAAACAAACAGAACAATAGAAATTATAAATTCAATAAGCGGATTTACAACAGGGACATGCACTGAACCAGCACCTCTCCTTAAAATGAGAGGCCTGTACTGCACTTAGATATCACTTATAGAAAATTAAAAAAAACCGGAAATTCTTAATTCGGAACAAATTCAATTTTTAAAGACATATCCATAGCGGCAGCAA
>JAUNJJ010000160.1 GCA_030533325.1 Oscillospiraceae bacterium | reverse complement strand
TCTTTTCTTAGCACGAGTAATTGCAGTATAGAATATGCTGTGAGTTATAAGTTCATCTATTTCATCGGTTATAACTATTTTAACAGAGTCATATTCCAAACCCTGTGCTTTATGAATTGAGACTGCATAAGCTATCTGAAACGGTACCGTAGCCCTTGAAGTTTCATCATCATCATCGTCAGTACTTTTATTCTTAAATACTTCAAACCGAATAATCGAGTTTCCCTCCTGATTCGTTCCTATGATGGTGAAGTTACGATTCTGCATATTTAATTCTATAAGAGGTTTATCAAGTTCGACATCAAATTGTATCGATTCATTTGCTTGACCTTCATTTAAAAATGCGAAATCCACAATTTTGGCTTTCATATTATTATGAATAACAGGAACTTCGTCTTCATCACTGCTAAAAAACGAATCGGCAGCATCGTTGAACAGAATAGGATCACCTACTTTATATCTGTGTATGCCACGATAGATTTCTTTACCATTATTGTTCTCTTGCATGAAATGATTGATATTATTAATACCGTAAAGTCCTCCATAGTTTAAACAGAGAATAATCTCATTTTTGGCAGCTGGGGTGAAAATCGAAGTATCCAATTCTGCTGAAAATTCTCCTGCTTGTAATCTGTCAAGAACATCACTATCTTCAGAATCTCCCTTCATTTTTCTGACATTATCCCATAGGTCTAGTAATTGTTGACTTTCCGTTCTGAACGGTTTTTTCAGCTCACATACCGATGCTTGTGGGATAAAGAATCTTACTGCATTAAACCAGTTCCCGAATTCGATAGCTTCGATTTGGTATATATCTCCTACTAAAATAAGCAGCTTATATTCTGCAAGGCGTAACAACTCTCTCATGTCTTGATTATTCACAGTGCTACATTCGTCTATTATCAAAATGTCGTATGCTCTTTTTATTTCTTTTGCATACGGACTAATAAATTTAGTAATCGTCATAAATTCACATTTTGACGATGCAGATACTTTCCTTTTAAGGTTATTAACAGCAGGATTAGTATGCGCTAAGTATAATCTTGAGTATTCTTTGAAAAAGGTGGATATATAGTTTATCAATGTTGTTTTTCCAGTTCCGGCGGCACCATAGATTAAAGCGACTTTAGATTTGTCAAACATTTTTATCAATGCTGATTTCTTCTCTTCTGAAACCTTGCTATGATCCTGTGTTTCTATCCAGTGCTGTACTGTATTTGAATAGTTGTATATTCCACTGGCTGTTAAACCCATTATTGTCTTTATGATAGATATGGTATCGTCTTTGTAGCTTTCTATAAAAATATGTCCGTTCTTGATTATCAACTTGCGTGCCTGCTGAGTGTCATTATCATATAGTTTGCTATTATAGATTCTTACCAATGCTTCAACATCGTTGAAAAATTTATAATTATAGGAATCACTGCCGTCGATTCTTTCTAATGGTGTAAACAGAATTCCTTTTTGTTCAGTATTATGTCTGATATGCCAAGCTAAAACTTCATGTTCACGACCTGTTACATCAAAGCAATCAAAAATATCCGAAATACTTGGGACGTGCTTTCTGAGTGAAGAACAAAATGGCATTTGATCAAAAGGAATACATTTATAATGTAAATATAGATCAGATAATCTAAAGTTACCTGTGTATTTACGATTTCTTTTGTTCCAGTGTTTCTTGTATTGTGACTTTAATATTCGATTGGTCATGTGATACAATAGGTATTTTAGTATATTTGCACCAGGGCGATGGTTCTTTACGAGATCTCTGCAATAATCCAGAACATCAAAGAAAAAAACAGATTTTGAATTTGGAACAATTTGACTACGTATACTAACAAAAGAATCGTCTGAAATATCAAGAAGTTCAGCTAAGTTTGTTCCTGTTTCTGTAAGATATTGGGATAAATGTTGTTGCTCCGTTTTTGATAGCTTCGGAGCATCCTTATAAATTAATTTTGCAAAATTAGCATATTCGCAAGGACGAATATTAACTTCCCAATCAACAATAATTCTTATGGGCATCGTCTTTTCAAATATTTCGATAGAATTGTTGGCTATTGCAAATCTGACTGCATAATAATCAAATAATTCAATATCTGTAAATGCAATGATGCGATCTGTTTTACTTGCTTTATCATTTGCTGGTATGAACGCAACTTCATAGTATACTTTACTTTTCACAAAAAACGGCTTTATTGATTGGATATAAAACCGGTCAAATCGAAATCCTTCTCTTACAGGAGTATGGTATATATCAATTTTCTCAGCAATCTTCTCATAGTACTCTTTGTAACTATCGTCTATTTCAATAGGAAACTGTTCAAGGTTATGGAGGACTTCCATAGAATAATTATCCCGAAGATAATTCTTTATTCTCAGAAGATATTCATAATACTTGAGCATCAATCGGTTAGCATTTTCTTCTGCTAAAGTTCGATGAGATACAGATACCTGTAAGAAACGATGAAAGCGGGCTATATGCTTTAATTTATTCTGGCTTTTAACAAACTTTACAGCTTTTTGAACATTTTCATGTGAATCCTCAATATCATCTCCTTTGGCATAGATTTTCAGCATAATATGTTCGACGAAATGGCGAAGATGCGAAAGAATATCCTGAGATATTTCCCCTATTGTAGCATTTTCTATACTGTCAATATGGCGGCAAATTACCCTGTCACTGTTCATTATCTGCTCATCAATACGTAAAGGCATTTTATATTCTCCTTTTAAAAACAGCACTTTTTAGCTTTAAATGTTTCTCACATACGACTTAGTGTCTACTTCATAATCATATATATCTTGTCCTAAACCAACAAGACATATCATTACAGCCCAGTCCTCATGTCTATACATAATCCTGTTCAGAAGCTGAGGTTCACTTACTGACATTACATTTTCTTTTTTCTGCTTTCTCGACATCTTATCAACATTCTATACTTGTTGTATCTCATCAAAAAATATAATATTTTCAGCTGTAGAATCTCTTCTTGAAACCGCACATTAATATTCAATATTTGAATCAATAGAAGGATATTCTATTCCTGCAAAACATTTTAAAATTGATTCAAAAATAATTTTAGCACCTTTGCACGGAACTGCCATACCAATCTGCTTTCTTACGCCTTCCTTGGTTCCTATAAATTCATATGTATCAGGGAATGTCTGTAGTCTGGCACGTTCTCTGTTGGTTAATGCTCGATTTTCTTTCCAGTGATAAATATGAGTTCCGCCTCCGCCGCTTCCTGTTACAGTATATGATGGCTTTTCTGGATCAAGTCTTTTGTATATCTGACTTATTTTTGCACCTTTTACTTTAAGCTGTAATTCTTCAGGTATATCTGCTGTAAAAGCATTTTCGCCTGGTTTAATACACATAAGTCTTTTTACAACAATATCAGACTGTTTTGTAGGCTCATTATTAAATGCATCCGCAGCAATTGGCGGATTTTCAATAGCTGTTTTGCATGTATTGTCAATATCTTTGTATGGCTCTGTTGAAGGAACCTTAAACGTGACATCTATATCTTTTCTTATACCAACAATAATTATACGATGTCTTGCCTGCGGAACACCATACTCCTCAAATTTATATAAATGTGGAGTTATAACATATCCAGCTTTTTTTAGCTCATCAAGAATTTTGGTAAATGCTTTGCCGTCATTGGCACTTTTCAATCCGCCGACATTTTCTGCTACAAACCACTGAGGTTTGAATTTCTTTAACGCTTTCACTCCATATGAATATAATGGACCGTATTCTCCGTCCATGCCTTTCTGTTCCCCCACAACACTATAATCATTGCACGGAAAACCAAAAGCAAGAGCGTCAATTTCAGCAAGCTGATTCATATCAAACTTACGCACATCAACACAGTATACAGTTTCCGGAGCATTAGGGCATATGTTATGTCTGTATGTATTACATGTATTCTCATCATAATCATTTGCCCACTGATGTACAATCTTAAATTCCTTATCTTCAATTTCTGCATTTGTTGCCCCCCATGCTATTCCCCCTGGTCCGCAGAAAAGCTCTCCTAATTTAAACTGCATTTATTTTTCCTCCTGAGTCTGGTTATCTTTGCGCGATATGATAAAATCTATATACTGCTGAACATTTTTTAAATCTTCATCGCTCAGTTTTTCAAGTCCCTTTATCTTGATTTGAGGATTTATGTCATCATCTGTAATGTATCCTGAAATCAATAATATTTCCAAAGGACTAATCTCAAAAACTCCCGCCAGCTTGCACAAGCTTTCCCAGTTAGGAGTTTTTCTTGTTCCGTTTTCAATTTTCATTATTTCACTGTCGCTAAGGCCTACCATAACGCCTAATTTTTTCTGCGATAGACCTAGTTCAGTACGCTTGTTTTTTATAAATTCTCCGATAGAAATCATTTTTATCACCGTATGTTATTATAGCATTTTCGCTGCCTATTGTCAACTATAAAAAAAATAACGCTGCCAATAAGCAGCAAATATAATTTTCAAATCATATGCAGGGATGTAGAAAAATATTCTTATTTCATTTACTTTAACAAACTTGATGTTGAATTTAATTCAAAAAAACAAATGATTATCATATAATAAATAGTAATTTTTATCTTTAATTTCTAAAAAAAGAGAACCAGATCACTCCGATTCCCTCAAGTGTGCATCCGAAAACACACACCCCAATTACTATTATTGTACACAACAAAAACGAATATGTCAATACTTATATAGAATTAAAAAACAGATTTCACAAAAATATATCGAATGATCTTACAAATAATTTTCATTCCTATCTTTCCTCAAACATCAAGACAGCTTATCTCATATTTACAAGATAAACTGCCTTTTTATTTTTATCAATCAAGAATTACCCATCACCGCATCTCATCCCTCACCTGCAAAATAATAAACCCCAGGAGATTCCGCCCCTTCCACTTATCCATTTCATATACGTCCAAAGTGCAAAGCTTACTGTGAGAGCAATATTTTCCGGTTCAAGGCTTTTGACACCAGTCCCAAGGGAAATCTTAATCTTCCGAAACAACACATTTCACAATAATCTCACAAAACGCCATGTCATCCACAACCGATCTTACTGCCGCTTCGAGCATTGCATCACGGTCAATCAGACTCCAATCCAGTGAAAAGCCATAGTGCAGTGCCATACATCGTATCAGCTCACGTATGCTTCGTCCGTTGCCCTCACGGAACGGGTGAATGATATTCAATTCGGACATGATATAGGACAGATTCTCAATCTGACGTTTTCCGTCCGTTTCGTGCATCATATTGTCACTGTGTATCTTTGCAAATAACTTGTCCAGCCCCTTATAAATCAAATGTGGAGGATAGAACATAGTATCACCTTTGCTAATCTGTTCGCGACGGATATGTCCAGCAAACGGATAGATATCCTCGAACAGAAATCGATGTATATTCATAAGCTGTGTCTTGGAGAATCTCCCCTTAATCGGCGATTCCAAAAGCATATACTGCTTTAGAGCTGTGATTTCCTCCTCCGCCTGTTTTAGCTCGCCTCTTTCGTGGATATTCAGCTTGTTTTTAAGCACATCGCTGTCACGATAACAATAAAGCGACTGCACCGTGGTATACACATCATATTTTGAAAACATTTAATTTGCCCTCTGATATTTCAACTTCAGCTCTGACATGAGCTGCTGATAATTTACCTGACCGCTGGCATATCTGTCGAGATTGCGTCTGCTCGCCTCACTCAGCGTAATACCCTCGATTGCCATTGTTCCAGCAACATTCTGTATTCTTCTCCTGTGCAGTTCAGCACTGACAGGATTACTGGTCGCTTGCGGTTTCATGTTTCCACCTTCTTTTTTACCATTATATTTTCTATTGTTCCAGACCATTGTATTTTATTGTATCATATTTATTTTAATTCCGCAATACATTACAAAAATTTTAAACAGTTGGCAGCAAAATACTCATTTCAAATCTCATCAGAATACTTTCCTACACCATGCTTGATAATATCGTCAGCTTCTGAATCATCACATACAGTCAGATGCATCACATACTTTAAAAGCGAGATAACTTCATCTTCTTCAGCACATGCAAGTTCATTTACTAAATCATCATTCTCGCATTCTTCAAATTTAAATCCCCAGAACTCAGAAATAGTTGTATCATCTGATAGATTTATCCATTCATTAAACTTATCACCTTCAAGCTTTCCGACTTCAAGAAAACGATCAGATATATCTTCAGTAGATTCATGAAAGTTTGAGATTCCTAATGCCGAATCATTAATAATCCACTTTGATTCGCTATCACAGTTATATTTTACAGCTACAACAAGTCCGCCATCGTCACCAAACTCGTAATGTTCTCTTTTTACTTCTTCAATCAGAAATCTGCTCATAGTATTGCACCTCCGTACTAAATGAACATTTTATTCATTCTAAGTCACTAACCACCACTTCAAGTGGTGGTTTGATTTTAGCCCTATAAGGGCTATACTACATGCACGCTTAAAAGGCGGTGTCGCAAGCATTGTTACTGGCACCTCCAAAAGAGGTACTTCTATCTTCTACGAGTGTCTTCTACTTTACTCTCCTCTGCCTGCTCTCTTATTCTTTCCTTTAATAACAAAATCTCTGAGATACCAGTTACTGAGATACCCGTTTT
>JAUNJJ010000159.1 GCA_030533325.1 Oscillospiraceae bacterium | reverse complement strand
AAAGATACTCGGTGGCAAACTGAATTTTTGTTGCATTAAATTCACTGCTGTTCGGGAACAGAAAATAAGTATAGTTATTTATTGTGTTAAGATAAATGATAAGCAAGGTCCATTCTCTAACCCACATAGAAAATAGACCTTGCTTATTTATGTATCATACAATTCTTTTGCTTATAAACCTTCGGAGTTACTCCCGTAATCTCCTTGAATACGGATATAAACACACTTTGTGTAGAAAAGCCGAGAGAAGTTGAAATTACCGAATAAGACAGATTGGAGTATCGCAGCAGATTTTGTGCGGTATCCACTCTTGCTTCTTTGACAAAGCGTTTGATTGTTATGCCGACTTCTTTTCTGAACAGCCTTGAAAGGTAGGTGCTGTTCAGACCTGTCACATTAGAAAGTGCCTTTACCGAAAGGTCAGCACCCAAATTCTCATAGATGTAGTCAATGCACTTTCGAATATGCAGGGAAATGACCGTTTCCTTGCGTATCTCCTGCATACGCTCCGCAAAATCAAGGCACATATCCTCGTACAATCTGCATATGCCATCGATTGTCTTGCAATTATCAGCTTTCAGGATATACAGATCGGACAGCATACAGGCTTCGGTCAGCCCCAATCCCGTATCTATACAAGCACCCGATATTGCGGATGCAGACAGGACAAAATGATAGACAGCATTTTTTAGAGCATTCTTTGACAGTACTCTTTCGTCTGATAGCAAAGTAAGCTCGCCTTTTTTTAGTTCCGAGCTGACAGATTTCAAATTGCCACTCACGATTGAAGTAAACTTTGAATACTGTGTCAGATGTTCGGGTATTTTGAAATCCCCCATTTTCCTGCTATATAAAAGTGCGTTAAGCTCGTTTCGAACCTTCACACTGATCGCCTGCCTTTCACTACGATTATATCACTTTTCAGAGATAAATGCAAGATTATAGATATAAAAAAGGAATTGAATATGGTAAACTTAAAAGCAGGATAATTATATTCAAAGCAAAGGTGATTTTATGGATAATACCAATGACTTGACTAAGGGGAAGGTTTCTGCCAGATTGCTCGGCTTCTTTTTCCCGATGCTGCTGACTAATCTGTTTCAGCAGGTATATTCGATTGCTGATACTGCTATAATTGGAAAAGGATTAAGTGATAATTCTCTCGGTGCGGTAGGCAATCTATCATCATTATCGTTGCTTATCATCGGATTTTCAATGGGAATGACGGGAGGTTTTTCGGTAATTATCGCTCAGAACTACGGTGCAGGAGATATGAAAGCAGTCCGTAAGTCGATAGCTCTCTCAGTCAAGCTGTCTGTTATCATGACAGTGCTTCTGACGGCAATAGGCTGTACGTTCCTAAAGCCGGTACTCTTTGCTATGCGGACGGATCAGACACTCATCACAGATGGATTGAAATATGGCTATATCATTATGGGTGGACTCGCTGCGACCGTAGCATATAACCTATGTTCAAGTATCCTGCGTTCACTTGGTGACAGCAGAACACCGTTCATCGCTATCATCATATCATCGGCGGTAAATATAACTCTGGACTATCTTCTCATCTTTGTATTCCATACAGGTGTTGAGGGTGCGGCAGCTGCCACGATTTTCGCACAAGCTTTATCCGCCTTTATATGTTTCATTAAGATCAAGCATATCTCCGGTCTGCAATTCGGAAAAGAAGATTTTGACAGAGACAGGGAGATGTATATGCTATTGCTGAAGAACGGAATGCCTATGGCTCTCATGAATTCTATAACTGCACTCGGCTGTATGGTGGTGCAGAGATATGTGAATGACTGTGGTGCAGCTTTCACATCGGCATATTCTGTTTGCAGTAAGTACCTGAATCTGTTTATGCTCCCGTCGCTGACCGCCGGCTTTGCTGTTTCTGCATTTGTCAGTCAGAATTATGGCGCAGGCAAAACGGAGCGTATTAGACAAGGTGTTCGTGTTTGTGGCGCAATTGCTCTTATTTCATACTTGTTGCTCGGATCGGTCATGCTTCTTCTTCCAAAGCAACTTGCCGGTTTTATGCTGAACAAACATGAAACAATATCTCTTACAGCCCAATATCTGAGGATATGCGGTATCGGTTTGATACTGCTCAACATGTTATTCGTATACCGTAATGTAGTACAGGGAATGGGGCACCCGTTCATTCCTATGCTGTCAGGCATAGTTGAAATGGTACTACGAATACCTGCAATTATATTACTACTTCCAAGTATTGGATTTGAAGCAACTGCATTCGCAGAGTGGATTGCCTGGATAGGGGCGCTGTTATTAAACGTGGTAGGATTTAAGCATTATATTTATCGTACAAATTCGAATGTTGGAGGTCAGAAATGATAAAGGTTTTGTTTGTTAGCTTTGGATCAGAGTTGCACGATGATGTATGGAATGTCTTGGCGATTGAATCTATAACAGGTGACTTAACAGGTGTATTTAAAGAAGAAATATCAATAAGAACATCGAGGTTTTACAATAAAAACGATATCAATATGTTCTTTCATTCCAATAGTGTTTCTGCGGAGTATGATTTAATAGGTTGTAGTGTGGAAATAGGATCTCATAATTTACTAAATGCCTTTCTTATACAGTTATCTGAACGCAATTATTCTAATGTACTTGTATTGGGTGGAATTCTTCCAACATACGCTTACGACTATTTAATAACCTTAAAGCCTGTACAAACTCTAAAACCAATTTTTATTATAGGTGAAGGAGAAATTGCTTTAAGAAACCTGATAGAGTGTCTACTCAATAACAATCTCAGTTCGTATGCAGGCGAGCCAAACACCTTTCAATTTGATGAGAAGACACACAAGTATATAATGAATATAACTCAGACAGTAGATTTGGAAAAACTTGTTCATAGTCCCGAGCCAATAGTTTATGCAAATAGGGATTATAAGATAAGAATAATTCAAGCATCAAGGAATTGCATTTTTGGATGCACATATTGCTCTCAGGGACCAAAAAAGAAATGGAGATCATTCCCATATGACAGAATTAAAGAAAATTTGGAGGCTTTTGTTAAAACCGGTTGCTATGAGTTTGAATTTGTTGATGATGAATTCTTCGGTGGAAACACAGCCTGTAATATTAACCGTGCGTGGAAAATATGTGATATGATAGAGGAAATCACCGAGCAGTTTGACTGTAGTTTAAAATTCAGAATATTTACTAATCCTCACATTATCACAAGTAAAAACGTAGGCGATAATGGAATCGGTTTTATTCATATTTTGGAAAGACTAAAAAAATTAGGATTAAGCAGAGTGTATTTGGGAGTTGAGTCGGGAGCTATTGACCAACGAAAACGATATAACAGAAAAGATACATTAGAAGAATGTTCAGAATCTATTACTATGCTGGAATCACTTGGAATAGAAATAGATGTTGGATTTATAATGTTTGATCCCGAAGTAACGCTTAAAGATATATCCGAAAATATCGATTTTATTCAAAATAATAACATTTTAAAATACAACACATGGCCGCTAAGACCGATGATTCTTACCGCACAGACACCAATGTACCAGCACGCTAAAAAACTGGGCATAGTGACGAAAAGAAATGATTATAATGTCGCTTCGTTTGAATATGTATTTATAAATACTGATGTGGCAATGATTTTTCATCGTATTACAAAGATAGCAGATAGCACCGCTAAAGTTTTCTATATTCTAAAATACATATATAAAAACAGTTTTTATGAAACACAATTACATCAAGAAGTTCAAGTGATATTAAACTTCTTAATTGAAAATGCTACAATTAACTTCGATTGTATAAAAGAGATGATATCATTATACCAAAATAATACCGCAAATGATTACAGTCTGGATTTGGCAACTGACACTGCTTTTAAAAAAGAATATGATCTGATTGATAGAATCGAGCAAAAAATGTCTGAATTTAAACTACTATCTGATGAAAGCGGTAATTTGAGAGAAGCCATTTATAATTCAAAGATTGAAATGCGTTCCAAATTCGGCAAATTAAATGAAACTGTTAGTTGATTAGTAGCTCACATTACTAAAATTTTATATTGTCACTTCCATTGATTTGATAAGAAGAGTAACATAATTATGTTTATGAAAGGGTAAATGTTATGATTATTCCAGTTTTTTTCTCTATAGATGATAAGTATGCACCTTATTTAAGTGTCGCTTTGTGTTCTTTGATCCAAAACGCTTCTGAAAAGAATACCTATAAGATAATCATTCTTTATCGGAAAGGAATGCTCAGTTCCGAAAATATGGGTAATATTATCAGTGATATCCCAACTCATTTCATAATAGAGTTCATTGATATGGACGACAGGATTGAAACAATAACCGACAGAATGGAAAATCGTCTTAGATGCGATTATTTTACACCAACAATTTTTTATCGCTTGTTCATTCCGGCGATGTTTCCGGAATATAAAAAAGCAATATATTTAGATAGTGATATTGTTGTTTTAGGAGATATTTCAGATTTGTTTCAAATTAATATTGACAATTATCTCTTAGGTGCTTGTAACGACTATTTTGCTGGCGAGATGTTAGAAAACTATTTAAATAAGTTTGTCGGTGTAGAAAAGGAAGAATATTTCAATTCAGGGATATTACTTATGAATCTTGAAAAACTAAGAAAATTAAATTTAGATGAACATTTCCTCCACTTATACAATACATATCATTTTGAATGCCTTGCTCCAGATCAGGATTATTTGAATGCTATGTGTAAAGGTAATACGTTATTGTTATCGCAATCATGGAATACGATGCCGCATAGTGACTATGATAGAAATGCAGAGGAAAATATGACTGGAATTAATATTGTTCATTATTTTTTGTTTTTCAAGCCTTGGAATCATTATGCTATACAGTTTGAGAAGCTATTTTGGTTTTATCTTAAGCAGACACCTTACTATGATATGGTAAAAAGTATGCATCAAGATAATGTCGAGAATGCTATCAAGAGCGAAAAGGTTGCTTTGGAAACAATTATGTCACAAGCAGAGATAGTAGTAAATAATAATGTTACTTTCAAGAAGATATTTGAAAGTGGGACAGAAAGGCGTATATGATGTCTGTATTAACTTTTGTTATACCAGTTTGTATTAAGAAAACAGATGAAGAAGGTATTTATCAATTTAGAAAAACTCTTAAAAGCATAGAGTTACAGAGTTCAAAAGATTGGTCTGTTGTTATTATTGATGATAATTCGCAAAATGATGCACTAACAAGTCTTTTAGATGAATTTAAAACGAATGTCACACAAAGCATTATTGTTCATCAGAATATGATTAATCTCAGACCTGGTGCTTCAAGAAATATAGGAATCAATATTGCAAAGGAAGATTTAAAAAGCGATTATGTTATGTTTATAGATGCTGATGACATAAATAATTTAAGTCGTGTTGAAGAAACACATGATGTCATCAATCATGCTTCTCCTGATGTGATATATTCACATTTTATTCCTGTGGATAGCAATGATGTCCCTATTAATATAGATGAACTTTCGTATTCAATACAACATATCATGCTTGCACTCCTTTCTCCTCCAAGTGGTTCGGATGTTTGGAAAGAAATGCTTCTTGGAAAAGGTTATATTAATTTAACATCTTCAACGACTGTAAAAACCGATTTAGCGATGAAATTTCCTTTCTCTGAAGATATTCATTGTGAAGATGCATGTACGTGGCTACAGTATGGTATGTATGGAGCAGATTTTTACTATACGCCAAATATACCTTCACTATATAGAATTCCAAATGCTCAAAAAGGATCAATTTCAAGAGAATATATTGGAAATGATAGCTTTTATACCGATTTTGTTAAAAGTGTAATAAGAGGATTGAACGCAGGTATTCCATATTTGATTAGTAAAGGAATTACCGATGAATATATAAAACTGTTAGTAGTTAAATATGTCGATCTTGTTGAAAGTATCTTAAAGCAAGAAGGGGTTTATTACATAAATGATAAAATAGAAAATATGATGATTGGTTATAAAAAAAGCAATGAAATCTATTTACGAGAGGATGCGTTTATCCTTTTATAAGATGTATTTTATATCGTAGTGCACTGCATTATTGCTATACTTAAAAATCATAAACTGAAGGTTGCGATGTTTCAAAGCAATAGTCCATTTTACTTTAGTGTATTCAGCATTTTGATGCCCAGAACCGAGTACATATATTTGATTATTGTTTTGTTATCCTTGCGTGAGTTAAATACAATTACATCAAAGAAAATCACAGGATAAATTGATTTTAACATTAATACTTCAAAAATTTAAAGCTGATAAGTTATACTGAAGACCTTTGCATGCAGGGCTTTGCGGTCGAGCTCTGCACTCCTTTCAGTCGCCTGCACGTTCGCAGCGGTTACTCTGCACCTTCGCGGCAACTCCGGAATTTTGATTCCGGAGTTGTTTATTTTTTACAATAAAACATACTGAAATATATGCATTTATACAAAGCTGAATTTCCTGTGCAACAAAACGGGAGTTTTTTGACACTTATAATATGAAACGGTTCAAGTGCACTGAAAGTTTCACAGAAAGAGGGAAGTGGAAGAACGTAATGAAGACAGATGATTTTAAAAAGGATGTGAGTCTTGCTGTAAAGGGAGATGCGCAGGCATTTTCGAGGCTCTATGCTCTGGTGTATGAAGAGATGTA
>JAUNJJ010000158.1 GCA_030533325.1 Oscillospiraceae bacterium | reverse complement strand
ACGCCTAACTTCTCAAATAGTTCTTTTTGCTTTTTAAGGCAATTTGTTACAGTCCATTTATCCATGCGCTTATGCGCTTTTAGCATCCTGGCTTCCAGTAAGCAGTCCTGAAGGCTTTTGCCTTTAATGTCCTTTACAGCTTCTTTCATTTCGCTGAATATCAATGCACTGACAAGCATAATGAAAGCAAGTCCCTGAGTTTTATTGTAGTTGTCAAGGTGCAAAGAATTGTAACCAGCCTGATTTTTCAAGTAATTGTAAAAGGTTTCTATACCCCAGCGACTTTTGTAAAATTCAAATATTTCCTGCGGTGTGTTATTGTTAAGATTCGTCTGCAGTACAATCACGCCCATGAAATCCTTGTTTTTTTCGAAGCCTTCCTGCGTATAGGATTTTTCGCCGAGTTCCATATGACGCAGATAATTTGCCTGTTCAACAGCTGCTTCATTTACGTCTCTGAACGTTAAGACACGGTGATCGCCGATACATTCATCTTTGTATTCGATAACGGTTGCCTTTTTACCTTTCTGATAAACAAATCTTTCTTTAAGTTCCATATTGCTGACAGCACTTTTACAGGTTTTAAGGTTCTTTGCCAGTGGAATAATATATGCGTTTCCGTTATGACTTAACAAATCGATATTTTCTTCGGAATAAAAACCTCTGTCTACAATAAAGAGCATATTTTTGAGTTCAACCTGATTTAAAAAATCTTTTATACTGACCTTATCATTACTGGCACCCTCGTAGATTCGAGACATCAAGGGAAGTTTCGTATTGATATCATATGCCATAAGAAGATTGATTTGCTCTTCGCCCAGATTTCTGAATTTATAGCCTTTTTCAGCAAGATCATTATTATCTGAAACACATCCGATAACGTGACCATCAATCGCAATTTGTTTTGAGCCATTTTCAACAAGGTAATTCTCCATTTGAAGAACGTTTGTCTGTCTGCATCCAAGTGCTTTGTATAAATTTGAAACAGATTCGTTTCCAAGTTTTAATCCTGGAAAAATAATCGACAAAATACTCATTTCATATATATCACGAATATTTTTAATATATGTAAATCCATGTATAAAATAGATTACTGATATGACATATATCATGGCTGCATCCTGAGGGTTGAAAAACTTGTTAAGTGTAGAAAATACATTTTTCGAGTTAACGACTGTGATTGCATAATCTCCATAGTCAAGAGTACTGATTTCAGTATCGCAAACGAAGCTATTGTTAGGAATGAATCCAATTCCTTCTTTTATGGTTCCAATAAGACTCCCCATTTTAGTATGTCGCTTGCCGTCATCTCCTTTGATCATTTTGTATTCATAAACGTAATAATTTCCGGATATAAGTTTAACCATCGTACCTTTTGGCTTAAATTTTCTTATGTTTTCAGGAACTGAATATTTACCCATTTTTCGCACCTTCCGTATACCTAATATGTATACCTAAATTATAACATAATTTTAGTGTAATTTAAATAGGAATATTAGACGAAAAAAGTGGTTCAAATGACGTATTTTCGACAGTTGCACCAATTGGCTTAAATATGGATTATTTCAAATAATTGGTTGAGTATACCTAGAAAACCGGAATTCTGTGTTTAATTTCGGTATAATAAAAAACGGTCAACCGCAGTATGAATTGTCTGCGATTGACCGTCTCGTCATTTATATTCAATTTTTATATCACACATACACCATAGCCGAGTAAACAATTTCATTGGCTTTCTCTGTGTAAGCGATACGTTTAACCTCGACTTCCGCAAAGCTCGAAATTCTGGTATACTAATGACATAAAAGTCTAAGTACAGAAAAGGAGCCCTAATCAAATGGAAAATAAAATTCCGGAATCATGGATAGAAATGATCGCTAATCAGGAAGCCAGCGGAAAAAGCGTTCACGCATGGTGCAAAGAGAACGGTGTACCGTCTTCGACGTTCTACTACCGCCGTAAGAAAGTTAAGTCATTAGATGAAACAACTTCTAAATCAGCCAGTCTCAAAAACGAAGTAGTAAGGATTAATCTCAAATCTGAGGAAAGACCGGTAGTTCATCAGGCATTTAGCCAGGAAAAAATCAGAATGATAAAAGGAAACGTAATGTTTGAGTTTCCTGTATCAGCAGCATCAGAAATTCTGTCTGCTGTTTTGAAAGAAGGCGTAGTATGCTGAGAGAAGCCAAGGCTGAGAATCTCTACATAAATAAAGAAAATCTCAGTCCTGAAGTAGCAGCATATATTGCTGCGCTTGAGAATAAGGTTGAAAAGCTTCAGTCTGCTGTAGAAAATCTGAACGAGATGCTCGTAAAAAGAAATAAAATGCTTTTCGGCAGATCAAGCGAAAAAACAGAATATATCGACGGATCAACACAGCTTTGCTTTTTTAACGAGGCTGAACTTGAATACAATAAAGCATCTAAGGAACCTACAGCGTATACTATCGAAGTAAAAGGATATAGCCGAAAGCCACAGCGTTCAAAAGAAGAAATATTTCAGTCGCTTGAACACAAGACATACATCGAAAAACTT
Source organism: Oscillospiraceae bacterium (assembly GCA_030533325.1). Taxonomy (GTDB): domain Bacteria; phylum Bacillota; class Clostridia; order Oscillospirales; family Ruminococcaceae; genus HUN007. Next base: position 4,286 of record JAUNJJ010000158.1, on the reverse strand, counting down.
GATGAATCTCAGAAAATCTGTGATGAATGCGGATCACCACTTGAATATGTCGGAAAAGATCTCGTTCGACAGGAACTTCACATGATGCCGGCACAGGCATTCATTCTGGACGTGTATAAAGAAACATACAAATGTGCAGAATGCGAGAAAAAACAGATGAAGCCAGAATTGTTGAATCAAAGCCGGCACCGCTTCCTGTAAAAGGCAGCATGGTGGCCGCTTCAGCAGTAGCATACGTTATGGTAGAAAAATTTCAGATGTACAGCCCGCTTTACAGACTTGAACAGTACTGGAAAAGCCGCGGCGTAGATCTCAATCGAAATACCGATACTACTTGCTTCACTGCTGTTTGAACCATTTGTGAAGTGTTTTCATGAAGAACTCATGAAAATGAAAAACATCTACTCGGATGAAACAACGCTCAGAGTTCTGAAGCGTGACGGAACTCCTACAAATACAAAATCAACGATGTGGGTGGTTCTCTCCGGAAAATATGAAGAGCGACAGATAGCTCTTTACGCATACTATCGTAATAAGTCTCAGAAAAGTGCAGATGAACTTCTGGGAGAATATACGGGGTGCCTTACTTCAGATTGCTATCAGGTATATGGTAATCTTCATAAGAGCGAGCACTCGGCCTGCTGGGCTCACTGCAGACGAAAATTTAATGACGCAGTGCCTCCTAAAATGAAAGAAGGAAAAGCCTACGACTGCCTTCAGAAAATATCAAAAATGCTGGATGAGGATAAGAAAATTCTTGAAACATATTCCTCTGAAACAGATATACTAACACATCGTCAGGAAAAAATTAAGCCTCTTCTTGACGAGTTTTGGTCGTGCCTTGAAAAGATTACTCCTGCTCCAGGCAGTGCTCTTGACAAGGCAGTAGCTTATGCATTAAGTAATAAGGAAAAGCTATGCAGATTTGCTGACAGTGGAAGACTTGAAAGCACAAACAATCGTGCGGAACGCGCAATAAAGCCGTTCGTTATGGCTCGCAAGAACTTTCTCTTCGCTGATACAGAACGAGGAGCTGAAGCAAGTGCACGTGTGTTCAGTGTAATAGAAACAGCCAAGATGAACAACCTTGATGTTTATGGATATCTTGTTTATCTTTTATCTGAACTTCCTAAACTCGGCAAAGAGCCAACAAGAGAACAGCTTGATCCGCTTTCCCTTGGAGTAATACATTGCCTGATTACTGTAAAAATCAGTCGAAAAATTAAATTCAGCGAACAATCTGTAAGGGGGTTCGCTTTTCACTGTAGGCGTGGTTAAACGTATCGCTTACAACCCAAGACACTCTATTTTGTCAGCTTGCTCTATAAACGTAAAATCAGTGTTCTTGTACATATGCTCTTGGGAAAATAAATGCGTTAAACCCATTATATGACACAATGTGACAAAATAGGAGAGCGGTAACACCAAGGATTCGTTTATATAATTCTGAAGCTAAAATTATCGTATGTGGATTGTTAATTAAAAAATCTAAACGCACAATTTAAGCTTATTGCGAACCTCCATAAGTGAAAATCCTAGGATATTCTGCCCTGTCCACTTTCTTGCATCAAGCCTGTCTGGTTCAGTTAATCTTTTACCGCAAGCCCATATAGTATCTGAATGAGCACATTCGACAAGGTATGATTCTTTTGTTTCAAGAAGCTTGCCATGCAGCTCTTCATTTTGACTGAACTTAGCAATAAGTCCTCTTACTGCGATAAGCTGGCGTGATCCAGCCCATACGTTGTTTATGTAACCTTTGGTCTGGCGACCGATAATTTGCTGTTTATCCGGATAATCCGTTGCAAGAACAGCTTTTGCAGATTCTTCATCGCCAAACAGAAGGCATTTTTGGTGCATGATGTACTGTTCCGCTGAGGAATAATGCGTATTGTTGATGTCGAATGGAGAGTAGAACCAATTGCTTAAGAAACCAAACGGTTCATCAGGTTTGTGGAAGAATACTGCATCTACTTCACGGTCAGAGATATGGAGCTTTTCAAATGCAGGCTTCTGATCTGTGATACCGGCTACCTGAAGGTTTGCTTCTTTTAATATAGCGGAGAACTTTGAGTATTCAGACCTGTACAACTCAACCATATCAAAAAACAGCTTAGATGCGTTGCCTAGACCGGGTTCTTCTCCCTGAATTATAGACATTATTGTAGTCATTTGCATTCTTATACCGTTTTCATTGCGGAATACATCATCAATCATGATGCCGGAGTTGATAGCTCTTTTCCTTAACTTTGCAGAAACACTCTGTATTGCAGTGCTTCTGTTCGTCTTATTGTTTATGATCTGAATGCAAGCATCTATCAGGATAGCAGTTTCGTACTTATCCCACGGTATTCTCATTGCCATATCTCTCACATCCTATCGATAAATTCGTTTGAACATCAAAACATCGGAAGTCAATTTGTAAAGCTTCCGATGTTTCTCTATATGCCTTACGTTATGTTCCTGATGCTCAGGCTTACTTTATCTGCAATATTTTCAGACTGTATCCATTCCAGAATAGAAGGAGTAATATCAGTAAGAGTAGCTTTTCTGTCACGTACTTTAATCAGAAAGTCTCGTATTTCGTCATCAAACTTCATTTCTTTCAGGAGGTCATCTGCTTTTTGCCGTGCTTCTTTATAAGAATCAATGCTTTCCTGAGTTAAAGGCCATTTTTCACACTTATTAAAAGCAGTTATACAGCTTCTTACAACAGTTGGCGTCGGATGAACCAGAACAATAATGTTAAGTCCATTGATGAGTTCGCTGTTATTAGCTTTGTAGAATGTTTCCCATTCTTTGGTGATTGTTTCAATAAAAGCATCTGTTTTTTGTTTGAACGGTGATGGATTTACTGCTTTTGCATTATCAAAGGTGCTTTTTGAGTAGTTCATCAGATCATGTAAACCAGCTGCAGTATTAGGCTGCAATGAGAAGCTGAAATTCTGTTTTGCAAGGATAAATGATGTAATAGAAGGTGTTAGTCTTGCAAAGCTGTCAAAGAAAGCGGAGTTTCTCTTAGCTGTATTGGCATTGTCATTCTCTTTCTGCCTGTTATCAACAACATCATCAATTAAACCGATGGTTGATTGTATCTTTTCATGCAGCATATACTCACACCTCCTTTATTTCAGCATAAAGAGCTTCAAATGCTTCTTGCTGCTGTTCAAAACGTGGATCAACATTATCGTTCCAGTTGCCTTTACGTGTAAGTGATTCCTTTTCGTTCTGCATCTGTTCGTAAGCGGTATCTATATCCTTGTTCGCTTTTCTCAGCATTTCAAGGAAAGGTAATACTACTCCTATAGGATTTGACGAGAAGGCATAAAGCACCGAAATATCATCTTCGTCCGAATAGTCTTTCTGAAGTATGAGCATAGCCTTGGCTATTGCTGACGCAGAATCTTTGATCTTTTTAATTTGCGCATCATCAATGATGCTGATATTGATTCCTACAGCAAAGCATCTCTGATAAAAACTTTGAATCTCGTTGATTATGTCACGTATATCGCTCGCTTCAAGTTCATCTTCAATATCAATGTTCTCGAAATAGCTGAGAATATCAACAGCATTTTTGCGAGCAAGTGCTGTTTCTTCTTCAACAACTCTGTGGACTTTAGAAAGCACCTTCTGTGCAAGTTCAAATATTTCACGTTTATCCTTGACAGCTTTTTCTGTATCATTGATGTCGTTTTCATCTAATACATAGCCTGACTTACGAACTTCTTTCAGTGCTGCCTGATAAAGCGGATAATTAAGTACATAGTTATCTGTATTTATGGTCACGCCCTGAATGAGATTGAAGTACCTTACTGATGCCGTATACGAATCAGGAGTTTTAGTATCATTATAAATGAACTGATGCAGTTCATACCAAGCCTGAGAATGGCCTGTCGAAAATTCATACGAACTGTTTTTAGGAGTGTCAGTACTTAGAAATACGTCATCTCCAAGTTGATTGAGTTTTGTTTCGCCAATTCTGCCGTTGATGATAAGCTTGTACACTTTTTCTATCATAGCAGCCTTGATATATGCAGGAACAGCAGAACCTTTATCTACATTTCTGATCGCATTTACAAACTTATCCTTATTTCTTTGCAGCCATGAAGTTGCAAAATAAATTGCTGATGCTGAATCAGGAAAATTCCATGATTTGTTTCCAAGATAGAGCCATTTTCCGAAGCAAAGAAGAAGCTGATATGTTTCGTCTGTATCCTCGAATACTACAATACATCTGTCAAGAGCCTGATCCTGTCTTTCAAAGCCGACAAGTCTGCCACCGATTG
>JAUNJJ010000034.1 GCA_030533325.1 Oscillospiraceae bacterium | reverse complement strand
GCCTCCGGACGGAATCGAACCATCGACACGGGGATTTTCAGTCCCCTGCTCTACCGACTGAGCTACAGAGGCATTGCTGTCTGTTTCCAGACAAGCGACCTGGATGAGGTTCGAACTCACGACCTCCGCCGTGACAGGGCGGCGTTCTAACCAGCTGAACTACCAGGCCAGATTGGTGGGAACAATAGGGCTCGAACCTATGACCCTCTGCTTGTAAGGCAGATGCTCTCCCAGCTGAGCTATGCTCCCAACCTCGTCTTCACCGAGACTTTGTTTTCTCTCTGACGACGATATTTATTATACTACATTGCAATCGATATGTCAACACTTTTTTTGATTTTTTTTTAAAAAATTTTCGCTTTGTGAGGTTTGCAGTATTTTTTTCATCATTTGTATATTATTTATGGAAATTTTTAATCATGAGAAGCAGAGAAAAGGCGCATAACTTCGCTTCGAAGTCCCTGATTCTCAGGGTTCATAAGTTCAGGATCTTCTGATATTATACGTTCCGCATTTTCAGCAACAACAGACAGCATATGCGAATCAGTAGCAAGGTCGGCTATTTTCAGAGCCGGAAGGCCGTGCTGTCTGTTGCCGAAAAAGTCACCGGGGCCCCTTAGTTTCAGATCTTCCTCTGATATTCTGAATCCATCCGTAAGAGAGCTTATTATCTTAAGGCGTTTCTTCACTTCTTCACTGCGATTGTCTGTAACAAGTATACAGTAGCTCTTCTCTGAACCTCGTCCAACTCTTCCCCTAAGCTGATGGAGCTGTGAAAGTCCAAATCTGTCGGCATTTTCTATCATCATAACTACTGCATTCGGAACGTCAACGCCTACCTCAACAACAGTAGTTGATACAAGTATATCCACGCGTCCTTCCTTAAAGTCATTCATAACCTCGTCCTTCTCGGCCGGAGTCATCTTTCCGTGAAGCAGCCCTACCTTATAATCAGGAAAATGGTTAAGCTCGATATTTTCCTTGTATTCGACAGCTGATTTAAGATCTGTTTCACTCTGTTCAATAACCGGACAGACAATATAAGCCTGTCTCCCCTCATGAACATGCTTTCTGATAAATGCATATGCGCGCTCGCGGTATCCCCCTGTAACAGCATAGGTTTCAACCGGCATTCTTCCGCGCGGAAGTTCGTTTATTATACTTATATCGAGATCCCCGTATATCATCATGGCAAGAGTACGCGGAATAGGGGTTGCAGACATTACAAGCTTATGAGGTCTTTCTCCTTTCATAGCAAGGGCATTTCTCTGGGCAACACCGAAGCGGTGTTGTTCGTCGGTTATAACTAGCGCAAGGTTTTTGAAAACAACATCCTTCTGAATTACAGCATGCGTTCCTACAATCACATCATATTCGCCAAGCTCTATCGATGACTTGACTGCATTTTTCTGTCTGGCAGTCATTGAGCCGGTGAGCAGGCACACCCTTATCCCGAAAGGAGAGAGGAAGCCACTCAGCGTTCTGAAATGCTGACTGGCAAGTATTTCGGTCGGAGCCATAAGTGCACACTGGCAGGAATTTTTCACTGCAAAAAAACAGGCGGCTGCAGCAACAGCTGTTTTACCGCTTCCTACATCCCCCTGAAGAAGTCTGTTCATAGGACGGCTGCTGCACATATCCTTTACGATATCATCAACGGAACAGCTCTGTGCGCCCGTCATAGCAAACGGAAGTCCGTCCCTGAATTCGTCAACAGAGATATTTCCGTCCATCACACATCCTGCTTTCGCATCAGAGTTACGGTGTCTGAGCATTCTCATTCCCAGCTGAAGGTTAAGCAGTTCATCAAACGCCAGTCTTCTCCTCGCTGCCCTCATAGCCTCAGCACTCTCCGGAACATGAATATTTTTCAGTGCATAACCAAGGCCGCACAACCCGTTTTCACGTATAATATAATCAGGCATAAATTCAAAGGGTTCCGATTCAAAGATTCTGAGAGAATCGGCTATATTTGTCCTTACCATAGTATTGGTAAGTCCCGCAGTAAGATGATATACAGCCTTAAGAGTAACATCGGAACCGGCAGGAATATACTTCGGAGAATTTATTTCTCTTGAAAGCAGATTGCCTGTTACTTTTCCGTAGAAAATATACTCTTCACCCTCGGCAAGTGCATCGAAAGCGTAAACATTGTTGTAAAAAATCACCGTAAACGGATTATGTCCGTCGTTCACCACAGCTTTATAAAGAGTAAGTCCCTGTCTTATTTTCTGCTCGGGGAATTTTTTTATAATCGTACCGGCTACAACATTGTTTTCATTTAGTGCAGCTTCATTTATCAGCACAGGACAGCTGTAGTCTATATAGTCTCTCGGAATATGATAAAGAAGGTCGAAGGGAGTTGATATGCCTAATTTGCCGTACAGTTCCGCACGTTTTTTAGCTACCCCCTTCAGCACGGTTATAGGTCTGAATAAATCAGTCATCGTATTTCTCCTGCAGTCATTCTACTGAAATAATATAATAATAAACAGGCTGACCACCGTTTATAAGCATTACTTCTATCCTGTCATTAAGTTTCTGAGACAGTAGTTTCTGCATCTTCTCAGCATTTTCATCGGTAACATCAGCCCCGTAAATCAGCGTTACATAGGATGTATCACTGTTTATGAGCTTCTTCACCAGTCTGAGTACAACCTTGTTTATATCCTTATCAACATATGCGAGTTTACTGTTGTCAAGACCAATAATCTCTCCCTTTTTTATCTGCTTTCCGTCAAATTCAGTATCTCTTGCGGCAAATGTGACAAGACCTGTCGAAACCTTTTCAAAAGCCTTTGTCATGGCAAGTTTATTGTCCTTTACATCAGCGGACTCGTCAAAGGCAAGCATCGCTGCAATACCCTGAGGAATTGTTCTTGTCTGGAGAACGCATACTCCCCTGTCCGCAAACTTAACAGCCTGTTCAGCTGCCATAATTATATTTTTGTTATTCGGAAGGACAAATACAGTTTCTGCAGGTGTGCTGTAAATAGCATCAAGAATGTCATCAGTTGAAGGATTCATTGTCTGTCCGCCTGTTATAACACAGTCTGCTCCCAGATCTCTGAAGAGTGCTTCCACACCATGACCCGCTGCAACAGCTGCAAAACCAAATTTCTTTTCAGGTTTCTTTTTCTCCGCAGCCCGTTTTTCAGTGCGGACACTTTCGGTTTTTCTTCCCTCGTGCTGAAGTTTCATATTTTCAATTTTAGGAAGATTTATAAAGCCGTATTCAAGAGCTTTTTCTATAACCCTGCCCGGATTGTTTGTATGAACATGTACTTTTATTATCTCGTCGTCATCAACAACAAGAACACAGTCACCTATGGTTTCAAGATACGCCCTGAGAAGAGCAGGGTCTTTTCCCTCCGATGATTTTGTTACAGTGCACTCCGTGCAGTATGTGAATTTTATATCCGCATCATCATGGTTATCAGCACTGATAACTGCAGAGGCTGCTTTTCCTGTATCACTGCTCTCTGCTGTACCGCCGTTAAATATATCCAGCATAGCTTCAAAGACTATTACAAGTCCCTGCCCTCCGGCATCCACTACACCTGATTTTTTCAGTATCGGAAGCATTTCCGGGGTTTTTTCAAGTGCATCAGAAGCTGCATCACAGACTGCCTGCCAGAAAACTGATATTTCGTTTGTGGAATTGGAAGCCATCCGGGCTGCCTGGGAGGCAAGTCTTGCAACCGTAAGAATAGTTCCCTCAGCCGGCTTCATTACCGCCTTATAGGCTGCTTCCGTTCCGAGTTCAAGTGCATTTGAAAAATGAACACATTCGGCAGTTTCAAGGTCTTTGAAGCCTTTTGAAAGACCTCTGAATAATATTGAGAGTATAACTCCGGAATTTCCTCTTGCACCTCTGAGCATAGCTGAAGCTGCAGTATCAGCAGCCTTTGATACTGTAACATCGTCTCCCAGAAGAAGAAGTTCCTTCTTTGCTGCATTTATTGTCATGGACATGTTTGTACCTGTATCCCCGTCAGGCACAGGATAAACGTTAAGTTCATCAACCTGGCGTCTGCATTTTTCAAGACGAACTGCTCCGTTAATTATCGCATCTCTTAAAAGTTTTCCGCTTATCACACTAATACTCCTTTACTCTGTAATATTGTCGACAAATATATTTACTGATTCGACCTCTGCTCCTGTTGCTTCTTCGACAGCATACCTTACCTTGTGTTTAAGACTTGCTGTCACAGCAGAAATATTTGTGCCGAACGTTACAGAAACATGAACATCAATAACAAGACGGTTATCCCTAACCCTGACATTCACGCCTTTTCCTGCCCTGCTGTCTTTTTTTATAAATGAACATATGTCACTGATCAGTGAAACTGATTTCATGTCAGCGACGCCTACACAGCTGCTTACTGTACCGGTAATCAGATCTGTAAGATATCTGTTTGATATTGTTATTTTTCCGATATGATTTTCCCATGTTATCATATTTATCATCCCTTTATGAAATTTATTGTATTGAAACTGTTATCGGCAGATATATTTATTTAATCCTCTAATAAATAAGCATTTGATTAATTATAGCACAAAAATTCAGGAAAAACAAGTTTGCTTCCCGGTTGACAGATTTTGATGAAATATGTTATTATAGGAATATAAATAATGTGATCGGAGAACTGATTTTATAATGAATCTTCTGTTTATCGGTGATGTTGTCGGACGTTCAGGCTGCGACTTCATCCGCAGTAATCTTTACAGAATAAAAAAAGAATATGAAATTGACGTAACAATAGCTAACGGAGAAAATTCCGCACCTGGAAACGGAATAACAAAAGCTTCTGCAAACGAACTTACTGAGTACGGCGTGGATATTATAACAACCGGAAACCACGCTTTCAGAAGAAAGGAAGCCGTACGGATATATGAACAGGAAAACATACTCCGCCCTGCAAACTATCCGGAGGGATGCGAAGGAAGGGGATACGGAATATATGACTTCGGGCGTTATCGTCTGGCTGTTGTAAACCTTATGGGTACAGTATATATGGATGCTCTCGACAATCCGTTTTCCGTTATAGACAATATCCTCCGTGAAATAAACACCCCGAATATCATAGTGGATTTTCACGCCGAAGCCACTTCAGAGAAAAAGGCTATGGGACACTATCTCACAGGAAAAGTTACTGCCGTTCTGGGTACTCATACACATGTTCAGACCTCTGACGAAATCATACTGGGAGGTCATACAGGATATATAACAGATGTCGGCATGACAGGTCCGGAGCTTTCCGTTCTCGGAGTATGCAGCGAAGATGCTGTAAGAAAACAGAAATACAAAACACCGGTTTATTTCAGAGAATCGGAAAATGATGCATTTCTCAACGCTGTAGTTTTACAGATTGATACTAAACTTGGCATATGCACTAAAATCAACAGGTTGATAATAAGATAATATTAACAAAAATTTCCCGTAAGTGTTGCAAATCACCTGCGGTTAATGTATAATGTACTTGCAACCAGGCGATATCTTTACACACTAATTAACGTTATTTTACTTAGGAGGTTTTCATTTTGGAAATTTTAAAAGTTTCATCGCACTCTTCGCCTAATTCCGTAGCTGGTGCAATAGCAGGTGTTATAAGAGAAAAGAAGGCTGTTGAAGTTCAGGCAGTCGGTGCAGGCGCTGCCAATCAGGCTATTAAAGCAATCGCAATCGCCCGCGGTTATCTTGCTCCTATCGGAGTTGACCTGATATGTGTTCCTGCTTTTACTAATATTGTAATTGACGGAGAAGAGAGAACAGCTATCAAACTTATCTGCGAACAGAGATAAATGCTTATACAGGGGGACTTTTTTCAGTCCCCTTTTTTTAATTTTTCCAAACACAAGGGTACAGGGCGAAAGCAAGGTGTTGACAATAAAGGAAACCCTGTGTTATACTTAAAAAACAGGGGAGTCTGCAGACAGTCTGAGAGGGAGATATGCTCTCCGACCCTTAACCTGATGCGGATAATGCCGCCGTAGGAAGTCATACTGATTTTTTCGGAGAGCAGCATCATTGCGCTGTTCTCCTTTTTTAATAAACGCAATAAATTGCGTTTATTATTAGCCGATTTGCACGGAGATGACGTAGTCATCGGATGTGCAAGGCAATATAAATAAAATAATTATGGTGAACGTCAAATTTATTTTGACGTTCACTATAATCTATACTGAAAGCAGGTATTTACATGACACAGATGGAATCAGCCAGAAAAGGCATATTAACCGATGAAATGAAAACCGTTGCAGCAAAGGAACATATTTCTGAAGATAAACTCATGCAGCTTATCGCGGAGGGAAAAGTAATCATCCCATGCAACAAACTGCACAAATGCATATCACCAAACGGTGTCGGGTCGGCACTTACAACCAAGATAAATGTAAACCTCGGAACTTCAAGAGATATGGCAAGCCTTGATGAAGAGATGAAAAAAGTTCAGAAAGCAGTAGATCTCGGCGCTGAAGCTATAATGGATCTCAGTTCATACGGCGACACCAGAAAGTTCAGAAAAATGCTCACTTCAGAATGTCCGGCTATGATAGGTACAGTCCCGATTTACGACGCTGTTGTATACTACCATAAAGCACTTATGAAGATAACCTCTGACGAATGGATAGATATAGTGAGAATGCACGCAGAAGACGGAGTTGACTTCATGACAATTCACTGTGGCATCAACAGGGAAACCGCAGTTAAATTCAAAAGAAACAAGCGTCAGATGAATATCGTTTCAAGAGGCGGTTCAATTATTTTCGCATGGATGGAAATGACCGGAAATGAAAATCCGTTTTATGAAAGATTTGACGAGATTCTTGATATATGCCGTGAATATGACGTAACCCTCAGCCTCGGAGACGCATGCAGACCGGGAAGTATATTTGACGGAACGGATCCGGCTCAGATAGAGGAACTCATCACTCTCGGCGAGCTTACAAAAAGAGCCTGGGAAAAGGATGTTCAGGTTATGATTGAGGGACCGGGGCATATGCCGATGAACCAGATTGCTGCAAATATGGAAATACAGAAAACTCTCTGTCACGGAGCGCCTTTCTATGTACTCGGACCTATTGTAACCGATATTGCTCCGGGTTACGATCATATAACATCAGCCATAGGAGGTGCTATTGCGGCTCAGAACGGAGCAGCATTTCTCTGCTATGTTACTCCTGCCGAACACCTCCGCCTGCCGGATGCAGATGACGTAAAGGAAGGAATAATAGCCGCAAGAATAGCAGCACACGCAGCTGATATTGCAAAAGGTATTCCTCACGCTGCTGACTGGGATATGAAAATGGACAAGGCACGCCATGACCTCGACTGGGAAAAAATGTTTGAAACAGCAATTGATCCTGAAAAGGCACGTGCATACAGAAATTCATCAAAGCCGCAGAAAGAAGATACATGCAGCATGTGTGGCAACTTCTGTGCTGTAAAAAATATGAACAGAATTCTTGACGGCGAAAACATCTCGATATTTGATGAGTGATACGGTGGATCTATGTACGATATCAGAAAAATGATGCAGCTCTATGCTGTTACTGACCGTTCCTGGACAGGAGCACAGACACTGTACGAGCAGGTGGAAGCCGCACTCAAAGGCGGAATCACCTGTCTTCAGCTAAGAGAAAAAAATCTGGACAGAGAGAGTTTTATTCAAGAAGCTCAGCAGATAAAATCACTTTGCATAAAATACAATGTCCCGCTTATAATAAACGATGATCCCTGTGTTGCAGTTAAGTCGGGGGCGGACGGAGTTCATATAGGGCAGAAGGACATAAGCATTAAAGAGGCAAGAAAAATAGTCGGAAATTCACTTATAATAGGCGTAACCGCTGCCTCTCCCGAACTCGCTGTAAAGGCGGAAAAAGACGGTGCAGACTATATCGGTTCAGGTGCTGTATTCGGAAGCACTACCAAAAGTGATGCAAAACCGCTTTCACATGATGTTCTCTGCCGGATATGCTCATCTGTAAATATTCCGGTGGTGGCAATAGGCGGAATAAACCGTGAAAATATGATTAAGCTTTCAGGAACGGGGATATCCGGCACAGCACTTGTATCGGCTGTATTTGCAGCGGAAAATATAGAGGAAGAATGCAGATATCTGCTTGAACTATCTGAAAAAATAACAGGTGAAAGGAAGCTTTAGCATGAAAAAGGTTTTATCGATAGCCGGCTCAGACTGCAGCGGTGGAGCCGGAATACAGGCGGACATAAAAACAATATCTGCTCACGGAATGTATGCAATGAGTGCAGTAACTGCACTGACTTCACAGAACACAACAGGTGTAAGCGGAATATACAGTGTAACTCCGGAATTTGTAACCATGCAGCTTGACAGCATTTTTTCAGATATTTTTCCTGACAGTATAAAAACGGGAATGCTTTTCAGTGCGGATATTATTTCAGCAGTTGCCTCTTCCTTAAAAAAATACAATGCATCACGCATAGTTATTGATCCGGTCATGGTTTCGACAAGCGGAAGTGCTCTGCTTGAGGAAAAGGCTGTCGGAGCAATGGTAAGAGAACTTTTCCCGATCGCATCACTTATCACACCAAATATTCCTGAAGCCGAAGTACTCTGCGGCATTGAGATAATGTGTGTGGATGATATGATAAAAGCAGCTGAAATTCTTGCGGACAAAACCGGAACAGCTGTACTTGTAAAAGGCGGTCACAGTATCTCAGACGCAACTGACATACTGTTCGAAAACGGACAGATATCATATTTCTGTTCCGAACGAATAGAAAATCCTAACACTCACGGAACAGGATGCACACTTTCTTCAGCAATCGCCTGCGGACTTGCCGGTGGAAAATCATTAAGTGAAAGCATAAGCAGCGCCAAGGAATACATCACCGGTGCCCTTCGTGCACAGCTCAGTCTCGGCTCCGGGTCCGGTCCTTTAAACCATATGTTCAGGATGGGTTAACTATATTTTTTTAAATCTATTGATTTTATCATTATATCGTGGTATAATAAAAATGTATTATAATATTTTTGGTAAGGAGGTATAACATGTCCATCGCAGAGATAGTTATGGGAATCATTCTTCTTCTTTGCTGCCTGGTACTTATTATTCTTTGTCTCAGTCAGGACAGTAAGGCTCAGAACAGTATGACTTCTGCCATCACGGGAGCTTCTTCAGAATCATTCTACGGAAAGAACGAAGGCAGAACAAAGGAAGCAAAACTGATTAAAGCTACTAAGTACAGTTTAATTTTATTTTTCGTACTTACACTCGCTATAAATTTAGTACCGCGTTTTCTTAGCAAATAACTATGTATTTTTATCCTGCTTGCTGGTAATACGTCTTCTGAAAATTTATAAAGAAGTCTTACCTGTATGCAGGATTTTTTTTACCCGGGAAAGGAGCAGATAAAATGGCAGGAGCTAAACATTCAGTAAACTATTACAAAAACAAAATACTTCTCGTTCTCAATCAGGCGGGCAAAAAGCCGCTTACACGAAACGACATAATAGCAAAATCAAAATGCAGAAAAAGTGAAAGCGATATCTTTAAAAATGCTCTGGACGAACTAAGATGCGAAGGACTTATTTTTGACCAGAAAAAAGGCTATGTACTCTGCTCGCGTATGGGATATTTTAAGGCAACGGTAAAAAGGATAACAAAAACATTCGGATTTATCGAAAAAGATGAAGACAAAACAGAAGTTTTTATTCCAGGAAAATTTCTTATGGGTTCCATGCCGGGAGACAAGGTACTCGCAGCTCTTATTCCTTCAAGAACAGGGAAACCGGAAGGCGAAGTCCTCTCCGTACTTGAACAGACGGCAGCAACTGTAACAGGTGTGCTTCAGCAGGAATACAGTGAACTTTTCATAATTCCTGATACCATGTCAAAAACTGCAGTAAGAGTAGTTGAAAACAAATGCGGAGCAAAGCCGGGCGACAAAATTATTGCCGAAATAATCTCAAGAGGCACAAGCCACTCCGCACACAAAGCAGCAGTTATCTCCACGTTCGGAAGTTCCGAAAAAGCAAGCAGCTGTGCAATGGCAGTTCTCCGGGCAAGCGGTATATCAACAGAATTTCCTGACGAAGCTGCAGAAGAAGCAAAAAGGCTTTCCGAAGAGGGTATTAACTCAGCGGATCTTAAAGGCAGACTTGATCTGAGAGATGAAAAGATTTTCACTATAGACAGTGCTGAATCAAAGGATCTTGATGATGCCATATCCATAGAGAAAACTTCAGGAGGATACCGCCTCGGTGTTCACATTGCTGACGTTTCACACTATGTAAAACCTAACTCACCCCTTGACAGGGAAGCTCTTGTAAGGGGAACAAGCGTTTATTATGCAGACAGAGTTATTCCTATGCTGCCGAAAGAACTCTCCAACGGAATCTGTTCACTCAACCCCGATGAAGACCGTCTTGCATTTTCATGCCTTATAGACCTTGACAGTGAAGCGAAGATAACCGGATACAAATTCAGCAAAACCGTTATCCGTTCTGCTGTAAAGGGCGTTTACAAAGAAATAAACCGGATTCTCGACGGAAGCGCAGATGAGGAAATAATTCAGAAGTATGATGCTGTTAAGGAAAATATTTTTCTGATGAATGAACTCGCAGACATTCTTATAGAAAACCGTGACAAGCGCGGTGCTCCTTCGCTTGAAACAACAGAGAGCAAACTTATAATAGACGAAACTGACACATGTGTTGATGTTGTTCCGAGAACACGCGGAAAAAGTGAAATGATAATAGAGGAATTCATGCTGCTTGCAAATCAGTGTGCGGCAAACCTTGCCAGAACATCAAAAATTCCTTTTGTATACCGTATTCACGAAGATCCTTCTCTTGAAAAGATTGCAGATATGAGAGATTTTCTTACACGCATGAACATCGAATATCCGCACTTCTCATCGGTAAAGCCGGGGCATTTTGCCGAGATACTGAAAAACAACAGAGACAGTGAAAAATTCCCTGTTATAAACAACATCCTGCTGCGTTCAATGGCAAAGGCAAAGTACGCACCGGATCCGGTAGGACACTTCGGACTTGCACTTGAGGACTACTCACATTTCACTTCCCCTATCAGACGTTATCCTGACCTTGCAATCCACCGCATACTTTCCGACGTAATTTCAGGAGCAGACCAGCAGTGGCTTACCAAACGCTATCAGGCATTTGCTGCCAGCGCATCTGAAAGATCAACAGCCACTGAAATCACTGCAGTAAAGATAGAACGTGACTGTGAAGCCTGCTACATGGCTGAGTTTATGAAAAGTCATCTCGGTGATGAATTTGACGGAATTATCTCATCAGTAACCGACTTTGGTTTCTATGTCGAACTTGAAAATACCGTCGAGGGACTTGTTCACATAAATACACTTGAAGATGACACCTACGAATATGACGGCCTCGTTTCCCTTAAAGGCGAACACTCCGGAAAAACATTTACCCTCGGTGACAAAGTCAGAGTACAGTGTACAGCAGCAAATGTAAACAGCGGGAATATTGATTTTCGTATTGTATAACAAACAGCCCGGATATGAAGAAATCTCCCTTATATCCGGGCTGTACAATTACCTCAGATACATAAACCTTACATTTATTATTTTAAATCAGACTGTTTTTACTCTATTGACAAACAGATTTTTTTGTTGTATAATTAAATAGTTAGCTCACGCTGTCTTAGCTCAGCAGGCAGAGCACTTCCTTGGTAAGGAAGAGGTCGGCGGTTCGAACCCGCTAGACAGCTTTATTTCAGATCCGTTTGCGTTTGCAGACGGATTTTTTGTTTTTTATATTGAATCACATCCGGTTTTCAACATATTTTTCGGATAAAGTTGAAAATCACCTGCTTATAATTCTCCCGTCAGTTGAAATAATATCAACAGTAACCGGAATATCCTTACCTGATATTTCTGCTGCTTTCCTTACAGCCTGCTCTATACCTCCGCAGCAAGGTACTTCCATACGTACAACTTTAACTGAAACTATATCGTTCTGCACAAATATCTCTGAAAGCTTTTCAGAATAGTCTGTACTGTCAAGTTTCGGGCAGCCGATAAGAGCAATTCTTCCCTTAATGAATTCTCTGTGGAAATCGCCGTAGGTAAATGCGGTACAGTCAGCAGCTATAAGAAGTTCGGCTCCGCTGAAATACGGCGCCTTTACCGGAACAAGCTTTATCTGAACAGGCCACTGCATAAGCCATCCCGGAACGGTGCCGCAGTCTGTGTTCTCTGCAGAATCAGCTTTGCTCATAATCTTAATCTGCATACCCGGACATCCGCTGTGCTGAGCTTTCTTTACAGCCTGTGCAGCCTTTACGGCTTCTTCATCATACGCATCAGCCTCACGCTCAACAAATGAAATTGCATCTGCAGGACATGAAGGCAGACAGTCGCCCAGTCCGTCACAGTAACTGTCACTAAGGAGCTTCGCCTTTCCGTTTACCATACCTATCGCACCTTCATGGCATGCATCGGCACACGCTCCGCAGCCGGTGCATTTTTCTTCGTCTATCTCAACAATTCTTCTTATCATAAGATTTACCTTCCTTTTCAGTATTGATTTTATGTTCTGATTATACTATAATTTAATAAAAACTGACGTTGTTTTTACAACAAAAGGGGGATTTTTTTCTGGAACATTATATGGAATTATTAATCGGTTCAAAATTATTTGCGGGAATATCTGAAAATGATATTATACCTATGCTCAAATGCCTTAAGGCCGAAAAAAAGAGTTTTTCAAAAGGAGAGTATATTTTCAGGGCAGGTGATAAAATAAAATCCGCTGCATTTCTTCTCAGCGGAAAAACGGTAATTCAGAAAGAGGACTACTGGGGAAACCTGAGTATAATAAATGTCATTCTTCCGGGGAATCTCTTCGGCGAGGCATTTGCTGGCCCGGACAGTCCGGACTTTACCGGAAATGCGATTGCTGCAGAAAACAGTGATATACTGTTTATGGATTTCAGAAGGCTTATGACAACATGCTCTTCTGCATGCTCATTTCACCATGCTGCAGTAATAAATATGTTCTCTGTTATAACTGAAAAAAACCGCATGCTTACTCAGAAAATAGAGCATATGGCTCAGCGTACAACAAGAGCAAAGCTTCTCTCCTATCTGTCGGCATGCTCTGTTCAGAGCGGCAGCAGTTCCTTTGAAATTCCGCTGAACCGCCAGCAGCTTGCTGACTACCTCTCCGTTGAAAGAAGTGCCATGTCAAATGAACTCAGTAAAATGCAGAGCGACGGAATAATCGAATACAGCAAAAATCACTTTACACTCAAATAAAAAATCTCTGTGTACAAACGCATGTACACAGAGAATATTTTTTGTTAAGCACCCTCACGCTTCGCTCTTTCGAGCCATGCTCCCGCAAGATCAAGAGCATCATAGAGACCGTTCTTTTCACTTGTCTTCTTTATAGCATCCATAGGATTGAGCTTTTCATCCGTTGACATAAGATAAACCTTTACCTTGTCTGCAACGTCCATATTTCCGGCTTTCTGCTTTGATATTACCTGTATCATAGTAACATAGTCATCGGTCATATTGCCATAGTACAGTACATCTCCGCATCTTACAAGCTGAAGTCCCTTGTAAGTAAAAAATTTCATTTTATCCTGTGTTGTCTCGTCCATAAATAAATTCCCCTTTCTCTACTGCGTAAACGCATTCTGAATATCATTATAACATAGTTTTTATCATTTAGCAAGTCGCACAAATATATTTTTTTAAAGTAAATATATTTTATGATTTTTTACGCAGAAATACATCGCATTATGATGATACACAGTATACCGCTTACCAGTTTGTAACGAAATCAGTATCACCGCTGATATTTGAAATATTCGGGAGAAGTGCCTTTTCAACAAATGATGAACGGCATTTGAAACATGTTTCCCCGTTTTTCTTTATGATTACTTTTCTGTTTTCTGCTTCATAGAATTCAATGGTTTCAGCCGGCTTTCCGTCGTTGTATGTCAGTTTACATGATACAAGAAGAGAACCTATACCCTCATCAGAGGTGCATATTTCCTCTGCCGGTGCCTTTATAAGTGCCTGATAGAAAGACTTGTATCTCTCTGTGTCAAATTCCTTTCCGTCAAGCTTCACCTTGTAGCTGTCTGCGTCACTGCCCTCAAAATCAAATTTATGACTCGTGCTTCCGGCATTAATCTCAAGTCCCTTAAGGTCGTAGATGTATGAACCGAAAACAAGCATGGACATCGCATCTTCAGGCTTCATCGTAACCCATGGAACATCTTCTGCATTAAATTTCCACAGAACATCCGTTCCCTCAAAGTATCCGATATATCCCGGAAGTGTATCCTCCGAACTGCTGTATTCTATACCTGTCTTAAGGACATATTCCTTGCCGTCCTCAAGGGTCATGGTAACTGTACACGAGGGGCTGTCTATTCCTGAAAATGAAAGTTCCTCTTCAGACGGTGATACACTCAGCACGCTGGCTGCATTAAGTCCGAAAATTCCATGAGTATAGTTTACAGACTTGCTGACATCAAGATATGCATTTACCGGAGAAGTCATAACATGTGTTGCGGTTGTACCGCCTGACTCATTTTCACCGGTATATTCAAAAATGATTGGTTTTTCAAGGTCAGGACGCTCAACTTTAAGCGTCTTAACTATCACACTCTCATCTTCCGCCGGTTCCGCAAGAACTGTGCGGGATACAAAGTATTCCTTTTCGTAAAGGTACGACTTTACAAATGATGATGTAACGGAATAAACTGTATCTGAATCCTTAAGCTTTACATAAACATATCCGCCCGGAGTATCATTTCCGACAAGAAGTGTGACTGTCTGTGCGCTCTCACCATCAAATGTGATTACTGCAGTGGCAGCAGGTTCGGCAAGACCGAACCTGGCGGGGTCTGAACAGTTTTCTTCTATTACAGTAACTGCCTCAAGAGAAGCAGCATTAGGTGCAAAGTTTGAAAGAATGGAATCATCCGTTTTGATATTTTCAAGGCCTTCCACTGCAAATGTGCTGCCTGTATCACCGGATGCAGCGGCGGTTCTCTTAATTGTAAAACCGCCGTTGCCATTGGTTACTTCTATTGATTTTATATCATCTGCATTTCCGCTGTATATAGCTTTTTCCTCAGTTTCCGAACTCACTGATGATTCTTCGGAATTGTCATTTTCAGGTTCTGTAAGTTTCATTGCAGCAATGCCACCGCCAAGAAGGGCCAGCACGGCAACACCTGCTATAAGTCCCTTAACTCCGCTGCTCATCGATTTCGTCTCCTTAAGAATACTGTAATACCAACTACTGCAACTGCGAGCGGAATGATAATCTGTACAAGAAGTACAACTACTCTTACAGCCTGTTCTGAAATATTAAGTGACTCAACGAGCATGCTCTTTGAGAGAATTGTCATTCCTGTATCCTTACCTGTATACCTGTTAAGAACATTTACTGCAAACTCCTGGTTGTTAAGAGCGTTCGTACTTGTGATATAGTAGTCGAGTGCAAATGCTGAACCACATACAAGTACATTGCTTGAAATCTGTTCAGAGCCTTCGTACTTATGTTTGCTTCCTCTTACAAATACATTCTGCTCTGACTGCGGAAGATCGCTTACATTATCATTTGTTGTATCTTCAGTAATTACAACAGATGTTTCAGATGTTTTGAGAATTACCTCTGTTTCTCTGTCATCGGCTGTTTCAAAAGTAAGTTCAAGAGGTCTTGCCATAGGCATAGCTATCGGAAGATCAGCTGACTTTACAAGTGTTTCGTTCCCCTCTGTAAGCTTTGCCTGCGGTACTGCATAGTAGTTCTGAAGACCTGCTATACCAACCTTAAGCATCTCTGAACCGTTTACATTACTTACATATCCGGTACCTGCCTTAATTCCCCACTCTTCAAGGAAAGCATCAAGGTTAGGAGTTTCTCTCTGATCGAAGTTTGCAAAGTAAAGGAGGTTTTTGCCGAGATTTCCGTCATTGTAAAGGAAAGCATCAAGCTTCTCTGTTACTGTTTCTGTAAGATCGGAATATGGCGCAGCAAGGACTGCTACTGAATAATCAGAACTGATGTCCTGAGTAAGCGGATCAACGGTTTCAACAGTATAGCCGTTGTTTTCAAACACATATGAAAGCTGTGAGATGGAATTCTTTACTGCATCACTCTGCTGACATGTGAGCATAGCAATCTTCGGAGGATTCGGGTCGGCAACAAACATAACTGCTGATGTGAGTTTTTCTTCGGCGGTTATTGACTTGATTGTCTGTTCATATGTCTGGTAGTTTGTCTCTACTTCATAGAGATCTGACATAGCAAGAACCTTGATTCTTCCGTTGCAGAAAACAACTATATTTGCTCTTGTGATAGAGTCGGAAGTATATGTTGAATACTTTGTCACTATCTCAGGATTCTTTTCAATATCGTAGTAGGAAACTGTAATCTTATCGCTGTTCTGAGCATATTTTTCAATTACTTCCTTAACAAGCTTGTAGTACTTGCTTCCGTTGTCGAGAGTTTCCTCGTCTGTCATAACAGCAATTTCGATATCTTCCTCAAGTGTGCCAAGATAATCGATAGTCTGGTCTGATATTTCAAAAAGCTGTTCCTTTGTAGTATCAATCTTGAGACCAAATCTGTCTGTAAGCTGTGATGCAAGTACGTTTAAAAGTACAACGGCAGCTATAAATACAACAGTTATAGCTGTTGCAAGTGTGCCGTATTTGAATTTTCTTTTGTTGAAAGTTCTTTTTTCTTTCTTAACTTTCTCTTTTTTATCCTTCTTTGGCTTTTCAGCCGCGTCAGTATTTTTTATTTCTTTTTCTTCTTTACTCATTTTTTTACCTCCTCTTAGCTCCAGCGACGCTTTTCAAATACTCTTACTGAAAGGAAATTGAACACTACAGCAACACTTACGAAAAAGAGTACGCTCGAAAGATTGAAGAGTCCTGTTACAAATTCATTGTATCTTGAGTAGAATGAAAGAGTCTTCAGGATGTTTGCTATAAATTCATACTTTATCGATGCTGCAATCGAATCCATAAGATAGAGTATAAGGAGTGAGAGAAATCCGAGTATAGCAGAGATAATCTGGTTTTCAGTAAGTGATGAAACGAAAAGTGAAACCGCAATAAATGCAGCTCCAAGGAAGAATAATGCAACGAAGTTAGACAGAACTGTTGCCCATACTACTCCGCCGAAAAATTCTATTATAAGTGCAAATACAAGAAATATTGAAATTCCGATTGTATAGAGTGCAAGTGCTGCAAAGTACTTGCCGAGAACTATTGACGTGATACTGATTGGGGCTGTAAGAAGTCCCTGTTCAGTTCTTTGTCTCTTTTCTTCCGAGAAGAGTTTCATTGTCATAAGCGGAATAAGGAAGATAAGGAAGAGGAATACTGATCCGAATGTTCCTGAAAGATCCGTTGTTCCATATGCTATTGTAGAATTTACAAAGAAAAATCCTGCAATCTCAAAAAAGACACCAAGAAAAATATAAGCAATGGCTGAGCTGAAAAATGCTCCCATTTCTCGTCTGAATATTGCTCCCATTATTTTTCATCTCCTTTTTCATTTTCTTCGCTGTCAGAAGCATCCTTTTCTGCTTCCTCAGCCTTAGCCTTGCGCTCTGCGTCAATTCCCTCAAGAACTGTTCTGAGTTCCTCAGCGGCAGCATCAATCTTTTCATTTGCTTCAACTACTTTTGCAACATTCTTCTCCTGATTTTCAGTAAGAGCCTGCCGCATTTCATGTTCGCCTGTAACTATCTTAAGGAATACATCTTCAAGTGTAAGCATATTAGGCTGAAGCATAAGAAGATACCAGCCTCTCTCCATGATAAGTTTATTAAGCGGTTTTCTGATATCCACACCAGGTTTGGCCTCAATCTCATAGTCGTAGATGTTTTCGCCGCGCTGCATATCAGCAAGCACGGATACAACATCAGGAAGTCCGCGTACTGCCTTGTACACTTCCTCTCTTGGTCCTTCAATCTGAGCAATCATCCTGTGATCATTTGTCATGCTGTTTGAAAGTTCATCCGCTGTTCCGTCTGCAACAAGTGTTCCCTTGTTAATGATAACAATACGGTCACATACAGCCTGGATCTCTGAAAGTATGTGTGATGAAAGAATGACTGTATGATTCTTTCCGAGGCGCTTGATAAGGCTTCTTATCTCTATAATCTGCTTAGGGTCAAGACCAACTGTCGGTTCATCAAGAATGAGAACAGGTGGATTTCCTATAAGAGCCTGTGCAAGTCCGACACGCTGCTTGTAACCCTTTGAAAGATTCTTGATTATTCGGTCCTTGACATCTGTAATCTTAACAAGATCACATACATCCTGGATATGCTTGCTTCTTGGGAGTTTGCACTTCTTCAGGTCATATACGAAGTTAAGATATCCGCTGACCGTCATGTCAACATAGATAGGCGGAATTTCCGGAAGATAGCCGATGTATGACTTTGCCTTCTTAGGATTTTCCATGATATCAACACCGTTGATAATAGCCTGTCCTGAAGTCGAGGATATATAACCGGTAAGCATATTCATGGTTGTTGATTTTCCGGCACCGTTAGGTCCCAGAAATCCAAGTATCTCGCCGTCTTTTACTTCAAATGAAATATCATTGACAGCTTTTTTGTCTCCATAGTGTTTGCATAGATTTTTTACTTCAATCACTTGGATGTCCTCCTTTTAAACATATATATAGCCCCGTTTAGTGCAAATAAACGGAGCATTCTTACTTTGCTTTACAATTTTATCAGATATATGTGATAATAGCATGATAATTATATAATAAAATAAACCGGCAGCAAAAAACACTGCCGGCAAATGTGCAAAGCCCTGCTATAAATTATTCTTCCTCTGCCTGTGCAAACTGACTCGGATGTCTCGGCGAAGGTGCAGGGCGACCGCAAAGCCCTGCTATAAATTATTCTTCCTCTGCCTGTGCAAACTGACTCGGATGCCTCTTAAAGAAATCAACCCTCGGTTCAAGGAACTTAAGCTTGTGGTCTTCACCACCAGTAAAATCTGCCATTGTGTCAAATATCCTGTCCCAGCTCCAGAAACTTTCATCAAGCTGAAGGTACTCAAGAATCATCTCTGATCCTCTTGGAGCCATAGGATGAAGGAGAACTGCCGCTGTTCTTATCATGTGGAATACGTTGACAAGGGTCTTTCTTCTGAGTTCATCATCTTCCTTCTTATCAGCATCACCAAGGTTCTTTACCATGTACTTGCTTGCTTTTCTGATATATGTGTCAAGCACATAAGTAGCCTGATGGAATTCAAATCTGTACATAAAACGCTCATAGTCAAGAACTGCCTTCCTGGCCGTTTCAAGAATATCTGTATCAACTTCACCAACAGGCATCATGCCCTCATAATGTTTCTGAACAGTATAGAAACATGTACGGATAATTCTGTTGAATACGTTTGAAAGAAGGAAACCGTCCTTGAGCACCGGATCCGCCTCATCAGGTTTTGCATCCGGATTGAGAGGCTTCGGCTGGAAACTTACACTTCTCTGACCTAGTCCGAGACCGAGGTAGTGCATTCTGAGCTGTTCAGCTGTATAGTAGTCGAGAAGCTCATCTGCCATAGGAGGCTTTACAGCACCGCTGCTGCTTGCCTTTTTATCAAGGAAAAGAATATGGTTGTTTGCCATAAGTATCGGGAGCTGAAGTTCACCGTCATCAGGATCAGACTTAAGTCCGTCCTTGCCCTGAGAAGCGATAGCCATCGCCATTTCAGCAATACCGTAAAAATAAATATTGTCCTGTCCGATGAACTGATATACCTGTGAATCCTTTGAACACCAGAACTTCTTCCAGTCTTCTCTGTCCTTTCCGGTCTGTTCAAGATATGCTTCAGTAAATGAAATTGGTGCCCAGAGTGATTCAGGCCATACCCAGACTGTAAGATCCTTTTCTCCTTCAAGAACCGGTGCAGGAACGCCCCATTCAATATTGCCCGTAAGTCTGAACGGAACAAGCGTCTTTCCTGTTCTGTATCTTATGCCTGCATCTGTAAGTACCCTGCAGGCTTCATCACAGTCATGAAGCTTGTTAAATACAATTGTAAATGAAGGCTTTTTCGGTTCTTCAAGATATTCGTGTTCAGGCATCTGACCCTTTACACTCTCATATTTTTCAAGAAAATCCTTCTTGATATAAATAACCGGAGGCTTAAGGAACTCGTCGATAGTCTTTACAACAAGAGGTCTTACATTTTTCTGTTTTTTTATTCTGTCAACATATTCCTTTAAAAGATCGTTGAATTCAGTAAGGTTGAAGTACCAGTTTACAACGTCCTTCATTACAGGAGTATCTCCTGTAAGTGTGCTCTTAGGGTCGATAAGATTTTCGGGCATGTACTGATGTCCGAGATCACATTCGTCTGCGTATCCCTTTTCCGAGCAACAGCCTTCAACAGGGCATTTTCCTACAACCTGACGGCCGTTGAGAAATACTCCTGCCTTCTCGTCAAAGAACTGTCTTGTTGTAATCTTTGAGAGATGACCATTCTCGTAGAGCTTCTTTATTACATTTTCAGAAACCTCGTTGTGAATCTCTGCAGCACGACCAAGTCCGGATGCTGCAAAGAGGTTTGTGCTTATATCGTAGTCTTCAAGGGTTTTCTTCTGTTTAAGGTGATTCCTTTCAACGAAGTCCCTGATTGTTCCGTCAAATTCACCTGCTTCCACAAGCTTTCTGTAACTTTCAGCAATAGGTGAACCGTAACAGTCTGTACCGGAAACAAATATTACATTGTCCTTTCCTATTCTGTCTCTTAAAAATCTTGCATAAACATCGGCAAATACGAAAACGCCGCCTATATGTCCGAAGTGAAGTGTCTTGTTTCCGTAAGGCATACCGCCTGTTATAACGGCTCTCTTAGGAAATTCAGGCCTTTCCTGATATTTTTTGTTTTTATAGTCTTCCATAACTTTTCCTCCGGCTTATCTGCCAAGATATTCTGCTGCCTTGTCAAGACGGTTCATGCAACTGTCTTTTCCAAGTATCTGCATAATAGTCCAGAGATCAGGAGTATTCTTTCTGCCCGTAACAGCAACTCTGATAATCTCGGCTACATGACTTACATTTCCCTTGTACTTTTCAGGTTCCTGCTTATATGCCTTCATATCCGATGCATATCCGAATTTGTCGGCAATAGCCTTGAGCTTGTTAAACCACGCAGAAGAATCATCGTTATAATCATATGTGTTTTTAAATTCAGCTATAATTCCCTTCATATCTTCATACTGCTCAAATTCATATTCAGGAGCGAATATTTCATCAAAGAAATATGAAAGAAGTTCAAACATCTGAATACAGTTGACAAAATCCTTACGTCTTCTCTTCTGTCCTACACCCATGCACAGATCCATGATTCTTCCCATCTTTTCCGGATCACCGAAGTATACAGGAACTGATTCAGGCTTGTATTCCTTCATCCAGCTGTAAAAATAATCGTAAACCTCTTCCCTGTCCTTTGCAGAAATAATGTTTCCGCTGATATCATCAAGCTTCTGAAGGTCAAAGAGAATACCTGAAACGCCCATCTTCTTAAGTGAGAAATTAAACTCTTCAAGAGGTACACCAGGGTTCTTCTGATACCATTCCTCGAAGTTTGAGTTGAGTATTGTCATAAGATAAACTCTTACAGCCTCCGGATGATAGCCCAGTTCCCTGTAATATCCGAGTGAGAGTTCCGGATCCTTTCTCTTCGAAAGCTTTCTCTTCTTTCCGTCTTCAATTTTCATAAGCTGTGCTGTATGAGCGTACTTAGGTCTTCTGAACCCAAGAACACTGAAAAGTTCAACGTGAACCGGAACTGAAGGGAGCCATTCACAGCCACGGATAACTGTTGTTGTTCTCATAAGATGATCGTCAACGGCATGCGCAAAGTGATATGTCGGAATTCCGTCAGACTTAAGGATAACAACATCCATTATATTCTCAGGGAGTGATATCTCACCCATAATTTCGTCTCTGAACTTTATAGTGTTGCCCGGTGTTCCTGCTGAACGGAGACGCATACTGTAAGGCATTCCGCTCTTTATCTTTTCAGCAGCTTCCTCACAGCTGAGACAGCGGCACTTTGCATATTTGCCGTAGTAACCGATATCATCAACCTTGTTGTCTGT
This sequence comes from Oscillospiraceae bacterium, assembly GCA_030533325.1. Taxonomy (GTDB): domain Bacteria; phylum Bacillota; class Clostridia; order Oscillospirales; family Ruminococcaceae; genus HUN007. The sequence goes on along the minus strand of JAUNJJ010000034.1, from coordinate 10,407 downwards.
CTGTTCCTTTCTGATAGCATCGAGATCCTCTTCACTGCAGAAGCATGGGTATGCAAGTCCCTTCTTTACAAGATCCTTTACAAAAGTCTGGTAAACTTCAGCACGCTGTCTCTGATAGAAAGGTCCGTAGCATACGGAGCCTGCCTGTCTGTCAACCTCCGCACCCTCGTCAAATCTTATGTTAAAGTAATCGAGAGATGATATAACTGACTCAACAGCACCCTCAACCTTACGCTTGTTGTCTGTATCCTCTATACGAAGATAGAAAACGCCGCCGCTTCTGTGTGCAAGACGTTCGCCTGCCATGGCACTGTAGAGATTTCCAAGATGAATAAATCCTGTCGGACTTGGTCCGATACGTGTTACTTCCGCCTTGTCCGGAAGCTCTCTCTGAGGATATTTTTCTTCATAGTAATCCGGCGTATTTTTTATATCCGGGAACAAAAATTCTGCAAACTCTTCGTTATTCAATTTATATTCCTCCTAAAGACTTAACTGTTTCTGTATCCTTTGCTATCTGCGCCTTAAGTTCATCAAGAGAATCAAACTTCTTCTCTGAGCGCAGATATTCTGAAAGACTGACCCTTAAAACCCTGCCGTAAAGGTCACCGCTGTACCCGATAATATGAGTCTCTGCAAGCGGAACGCGTTCATCGGTTACAGTAGGTTTCACCCCTATGTTTGTAACTGCAGAATACGCTTTTCCGTCAACAACTGTACTTGCAGCATAAACTCCGTAAGCCGGAATCAGCTGTCCTTCTGAAAAAAACTGGTTTACAGTCGGGAAATCAATCGTTCTTCCTATATGTTTACCGTCTGAGACGGATTGTGTTATTGTATATTCGTATCCTAAAAATTTATTTGCCTTTTTAATGCTGCCCTCAAGCAGAAGCTTTCTTATCCCTGATGAGGAAATCACCTCACCGTCCCTGATAACCGGACTTACAATACTTACCTCAAAACCGTACTTTCGTCCGAACTTCCGAAGCTCCCCGACACCGCATGCAGCACCCTTTCCGAATCTGAAATCAGGTCCACAGACAACAACTGAAGCATTCATCCGCCCTGCAAGTATATTCCCTGCAAATTCCTCCGCTCTGACTTCCTTAAGTTCAGAAAAATCCGCGCAAAGAATATTTTTGATTCCTGATTTTCTTATCATGTCAAGCTTCACTCTGTTTGGAATGATATATCTGTAGCTTCTGCCGTGTTTTCTTTCAAGGCTTCCGGTGTCAAATGTGAATACCGCAGCTTCGGTACGGCTGTCCTCAAAGCTTTTTGCCCTGTCAAAAACTGCCCTGTGACCTGTATGGACGCCGTCAAACATTCCCAGTGCCACAGCAGTCTTTTTTCCGGAAAAATTTTTTATGTCCAAACTGCGCCTCTTTTCCTGCTCAGGCAAAATTTTTGAAAACTCTGAGACAGCCGTCCTTTACAAAGGCAAGTCCCATAAATTTTTTCTCATCTGAAAATATCCGGTAGCGGACACTTTCGTCCTTCTCACGGATATTTATTTTTTCGGCATAAAGCTTTACGCCGTTTCTGTAAAGTTTCGTACAGTGTGCATCAAGATAAACTGCGGGAAAATTCTCAAAAAGTTTTTCAACCGGCATAAGAAGTTCTTCTGCTCTGTCCGTATCAGCATACTTCTGCACTTCTTCCAGTGTTACACATTCTGAAAGAGAAAAGCCGTTTGATACTGTACGCACAAGTGCAGTCATAAGTCCGCCGCAGCCCAGTGCCTCACCGATATCATTTATTATGGTTCTTATATATGTTCCCTTTGAACAGCTTATATTAAGCACCCCTTCTCCTGTACTTTCGGAATACTCTTCAAGCTCAAGTGAGAAAACTGTTATCCTGCGCGGCTCACGTTCAACCTCTATTCCCTGTCTTGCAAGTTCATAGAGTCTCTTTCCGTTTACTGACACCGCAGAATACATCGGAGGAATCTGCATAATTTCCCCTCGGAACTTCGGAAGCAAAGCTTCTATATCTGCTGCTGTACAGTTTACCTCAGCAGTTTTCAGAATAGTACCTGTGGAGTCCTGAGTATCGCTCTGCTCACCGAGCCTGAAAGATGCACGGTATGCCTTGCTGCTGTCGGGCATTATATCACACGCCCTTGTCGCATTTCCGACAAATACCGGAAGAACACCCGTAGCCATAGGATCAAGGGTTCCGGCATGACCTATTTTTTTTGTTTTAAGCATTCCTCTGAGCTTTGCCGCAACATCAAATGAAGTAAATCCCTGAGGCTTGTTTATACACAGTATGCCGTTCAATTCAGTTCACCAAGCGCCTTTCCTGCGAGTTCAAGAACTCTTCTCTTTGATTCGTCAAGATCTGCTTTTATAAAACATCCGGCTGCATTAATATGCCCGCCGCCGCCAAGCTGCTGACATATGGCAGATACATTTACCCTGCCGGCAGAACGCATGGATACCTTGAATCCTCCTGTACTTTTTTCCTTAAGAGTTACAGCAATCTCCATATCCTGTATCTGAAGCGGAAGCCCCGCAATACCGTCAAGTTCCTCGTCAGCAACTCCAAGCTCTGAACGGAATCTGTCTGTAATACAGAGGACACCGCATCTCTCCCCGAAGTATACTTCCATATTGTTGAGTATATGCTGTTCCAGTCTGATTCTCTCTCTGCTCTTTATATCGAACATCTCACGGTTTATACGTGCAAAGTCGATATCATAGCCGATAAGTTCAGCTGCTATTCTGTGTGTATCTGCTGTTGTGTTTCCATACTTGAAACAGCCTGTGTCAGTAGCAATACCTGTATAAAGACATCTTGCAATATCATTATCTGTTTTTATGCCAATCTCCGCAAAAAGTCTGTACATGATCTCACAGTTTGCAGCTGCACTTCCGTTAAGAAGCGTCTTCTTTGCATACATAACATTTGAAACATGGTGATCTATGCACAGATCAACCCTGTTTTCATAGCATTCTCTGACAGAACCGAGAAGTGCAGGATCTGCAACGTCCACAGCAATAACTGTTTTTGCTTCAAAGCTCTCCTCAGTATATCCCTCTCCGATAAATGCATACCTTTGTGTAGCTCCGTCAGGACATATTACAGCAGCTCTCTTTCCGAGCTGACGCAAAGCAAAATAAAGTGCATATCCGGAACCTAATGTATCACCGTCAGGACTCTGATGTGTCAGAATATGAACATCATCACATGATTTTATAATCTCTGCTGCCTGTTTATAATCTATCTGCATATATACTCATTCCTTATCAGATTTTACCGGGATAACAGGATTGTGTATCAATCCTGCTCCCCGCTGTGATCAAAATTATCTATTATCCTGTTTATCTCACTGCTGCGTTCTATTGAATTATCAGCTATAAACTTCAGTTCCGGACTCTTGCGCATCTTAAGACGTGCGAAGAGTTCTCTTCTGATATATCCGGAAGCACTGGTAAGTCCCTTTACAGACTGCTGTGCTTTTTCTATTCCTTCAAAACTGGAAACATAAATTTTGCAGTGTGAAAGGTCGTTTGAAAGGTCAACTCTCACTATTGTTAAAAATTCCGCTATTCTCGGATCCTTAAGCCCGCGTATTATATCCGTAAGCTCTCTCTTGATATCCTCTCCGAGTCTTCCTGCCTTAAAGCTTGCCATAATTTACAGCCTCCCTTTCTGTATCAGATATGCCTGAATTAGTCTTCACGATACTCTTCCATGATAAATGCTTCAAAAATATCGCCTTCCTTGATATCGTTGAAGCGTTCAAGACCGATACCGCATTCGTAACCTGCTGCAACTTCCTTTACATCATCCTTAAAGCGCTTAAGGCTGTCAATCTTGTCTTCTGCAATTACTATGCCGTCTCTTACAACTCTGATTTCACACTGTCTTGTAACCTTACCGTCAAGAACATATGAACCGGCAACCGCACCAACGTTTGAAATTCTGTATACCTGTCTTACTTCTATACGTCCCATGAGGTTTTCTCTGTACTTAGGAGCGAGCATACCCTTCATAGCTGTTTCAACCTCTTCGATTGCATCATAGATGATTCTGTAAAGACGGATATCCACGCCGTCCTTCTTTGCGCTTTCCGCAACAACAGGATCCGGTCTTACGTTAAATCCGATGATGATAGCATTGGATGCGTTTGCAAGCATTACATCACCCTCTGATACTGTACCAACACCACCGTGAATTACTCTTACTCTTACCTCGTCGTTTGAAAGCTTTTCAAGACTCTGCTTAACCGCTTCAACAGAACCCTGAACGTCAGCCTTAACGATGATAGGGAGTTCCTTGATATCCCCTTCGGCAATCTGGCTGAAGAGATTGTCGAGTGTAACCTTATGGTAAGCCTTGAACTGTTCTTCCTTGGCTTCATGCTTTCTCTGTTCTACAAGCTCTCTTGCAAGTCTTTCATCCTCAACTGCATTGAATGTGTCACCTGCACTTGGAACTTCAGCGAGACCTGTAATCTCAACAGGTACGGAAGGTCCTGCACTCTTAACTTCCTTGCCCTTGTCATTTGTCATAACTCTTACTCTTCCGACAGATGTACCTGCGATGATTATATCTCCCTGATGGAGTGTACCGTTCTGTACAAGAAGAGTTGCGATAGGTCCGCGGCCCTTGTCAAGTCTTGCTTCGATAACAGCACCCTTTGCAAGTCTGTTAGGATTTGCCTTGAGTTCACGGAATTCAGCAACAAGAAGTACGTTCTCAAGGAGTTCTTTTATACCTTCACCTGTCTTTGCTGATACAGGTACACAGATGATATCACCGCCCCATTCTTCAATAACAAGACCGTGTTCTGTGAGTTCCTGCTTAACCTTATCCGGATTAGCGCCTTCCTTATCCATCTTGTTGATAGCTACGATTATTGATACGTTAGCTGCCTTGGCATGGTTGATAGCTTCGATTGTCTGAGGCATGATACCGTCATCGGCCGCAACAACGAGAATAGCAATATCTGTTACAGAAGCACCTCTTGCTCTCATTGAAGTAAATGCTTCGTGTCCTGGTGTATCAAGGAATGTAATGTGCTTATCTCCTACTCTTACCTTGTAAGCACCGATATGCTGTGTGATACCGCCTGCTTCCGAAGCAGTTACATTAGCTTTTCTGATATTGTCAAGAAGTGATGTCTTACCGTGGTCAACGTGTCCCATAACAACAACTACAGGATCTCTTTCAACCATATCCTCTTCAGAATCAGTATCATCAATAAGTCTCTCTTCGATAGTAACGATAACTTCCTTTTCAACTTTTGCTCCAAGTTCTTCGGCTACGAGTGAGGCCGTATCAAAGTCAATTTCCTCATTGATTGAGGCCATAACGCCAAGTCCCATGAGTTTCTTGATAACTTCTGAAACTGTTACCTTAAGACGTGTAGCAAGTTCGCTTACTACTATGCTGTCAGGGATAAGAACCTTGAGCTGCTGCTTTCTTGCGCGTTCAAGTTCAAGACGGCGAAGCTTCTCTGTTTCTGTTTCCTTCTTTGAAAGGTGCTTGTTCTTCTGGGCAGATTTCTGGTTGATCTTCTGCTTCTTTGTGTAGTTATCCTTTGTGTGACTCTTAGGAGCTATCTGTTCATATCTTTCATTGTACTTGTCAAGTTCAACATAGCTTCCTCTTGTATCAACTGTACGTACTGATCTTTCAGGTACAGATGATGCCATATTCGCATTAAGGCTTGTCTTCTCGCCTCTTCTTTCATTATTCTTAGGTGTTTTTTCCTGTTTCGGCTTGTTCTGCTGTAACGGTCTTGAAAAATCCTTCTGTTTCTTTGCCGGCTGTTTTGCCGGTTCGTCAGTATTTGCCGGTGCTTTGCTTTTTGGTGAATTATTATTTTTCTGATTCATATTATCTGCCGGGGCCCCCTTATCATCAGTTGATTTTTTTTCTTCTTTTTCCGGTGCAGGTGCTGGTTCCGTTTTTTTCTCCGGAGCATTTTTCTTCTCAGGTGCTTTTTCCTGAGTCTTTACTTCCTGCTTTGGCTTTTCTGGTTTTTTGGCTTCTGTCTTTTTATCTGAACCGGACTTTGCTGCTTCCTTTTCAGGTTTCTGAATTTCTTCTTTCTTTACATCAGCTGGTCCGCTGCTGTCCTTTTTGTTTCTTTGATCAAAGTAGGCATCAAAACTGGCCACCTGGTTCTGCTGAGTATAGTGCTCAAGAACTAAGTTGATTTCCTCTTCGTTAAGTGTTGAAGAAGGTTTTTTCTTAACTTCAGAATACTCTCCCATTAATTCTGCTATATCATTTCCAGGAACATTAAGATCCTTTGCCAGATCACTTATTTTAATCTTTTTTACCATCTTATTAAGATACCTCCCGATAATTTATTTTTTCAGAAGTCAGTCTGTACTTTCTGAGGCTGCTAAGGCATACTCCGTGAGCTTGTCTGCAAATCCCTTGTCACATACTGCCATAACTCCTGCTTTTCTTCCAATACTCTTTTTTATATCATCCATACTGAAAGGAAGATTGACAACAGGAAGGTCAGGAAAGTTTCTGCACATAAAGCTTACTTCCTTAAGTGTTTTGGCTGAAACATCAGCTGTTACCATAACACATGCGGCCTTCCCGCCTGATACTGCCTCTTTTGAAATATCAAAACCCTTGACAAGTTTTCCTGATTTTTCGCATATAGTGAAAAGATTAAAGAATTTTTCCTGCCAGTTCATTTTCAAACTCCTCATAAATTCTGTCGCTTATTTCACAGCCGAAAGATCTTGCTATACGACCGGATTTTCTTGCCTTTGCAAGACAGTTTTTATCCGGACATATGTACGCTCCTCTTCCGTTCAGACGTCCTGTAAAGTCAAGTTTTACTTCATTTTCAGCTGTTCTGACTATTCTGATCAGTTCTTTTTTCGGCTTCATTGTACTGCAGCCGCAGCACATTCTTTCAGGAACTTTTTTGGTACTCATAATCATTCCTCAGAAATTTCCTGTTCTTCTGTTTCAGGAATATCAAGAACGATATCTTCTTCTGCGGCTTCTTCTGCTATTTCTATCTCCTCTTTCTGTGCTTCTTCGAGAGCCTTTGCTGCTTCTGAAACAGGCTTGATGTCTATCTTGTAACCAGTAAGCTTGGCTGCAAGCTTTGCATTCTGACCTCTGTTGCCGATAGCAAGTGAAAGCTGTGAATCCGGTACAATAACTGTACATGCTCTTGACTCTTCATCCAGTATAACCTGTGTAACTTCCGAAGGAGCAAGCGACTTAGCAATAAATTCCTCAGGATTTTCACTGTATACAACAATATCTATCTTTTCACCGTTGAGTTCGTTTACAATATTGGTGATTCTTGATCTCTTAGGCCCGATACATGCACCGATTGCATCAACATCAGGGTTCTTTGAGTATACAGCAATCTTTGTTCTTGAACCGGCTTCACGTGAGATTGATTTTATCTCCACTGTTCCGTCATATATCTCAGGAACCTCGAGCTCGAAGAGCCTCTTTACAAGATCCTTGTGTGTTCTTGAAATCTTTACGATAGGCTTCTTTTCCTTGCTTACAATACCTGTTATATATACCTTAACCGTCTGTCCTTCCTTAAGTACTTCGCCAGGAATCTGGTCGTTCTTAAAGAGATAGAGCTCGGTCTTGTCGTACATAAGTGTTGCAGTTCCCCTGCTTGGTTCAATCTGGGTAATCTTAGCACTGATACATTCATTTTCCTTGTTCTGGAACTGGTTAAGGAGATTTTCACGGTTAATCTCACGAAGATCAGTCTTGATAGACTGCTTGGCTGACTGGGCAGCTGCTCTTCCAAACTGTGCTGTATCAATCTTTACTGCAACCATGCTGCCGACATATGCGCCAGGATCAATTGTTCTTGCAACATCGATATTGATTTCGTTGTCATCAAGCGGTTCGTCATCGACAACTTCCTTGATAATGCTTATCTCAAATGTGTTTGTATCAGGATCAATGTTGATATTGATATTTTCACAGTCAGGATATGATTTTTTTACTGCCTTCATAAGTGCTGACTTAACCTTCTCTATCAATACTTCAACGTCCACACTGTTTTCGTCACCGAGCATTCTTAATGCTTCAAAAAAACCCTTGTTCATTTTTTCAATCTACCTCCGGTTTATTAATCAAATTCAAATTCTTCGTATAATCTGATATATGCTATATCCGACAGCGGTATTTCTTTCTCCTCGCCGTCAATAACAAGCTTAACTGATTCCTTAGTGTATGAAGCAAGCGTTCCGATAATGTCCCTGCTTCCGTTTACGTTCATAAAAAGATGAGCTCTTACCTCAAGTCCGGTACATGCCTTAAAGTGTTCTTCCCTCACAAGTTCTCTCTCAAGTCCTGCCGAACCGACTTCAAAAATATAGCTGTCCTTTATCGGATCAAGTTCATCGAGCTTTTCATTAAGCGGTCTTGTCATCGCTTCGCAGTCATCAATGTCAATTCCGTCCTCTTTGTCAATAAATACTCTCAGATACCACTCTGCACCTTCTTTAACGTACTGAATATCCCAGATATCATATCCGAGTTCATCGGCAATCGGCTGAGCTATTTCTCTGATTTTAAGCTCGGTATTTCCGTACTTTTTTATCTTCAAAAGCGTTACCTCCATACATAAAGGAAAGGTCGGAAGTTATCCGACCTTTCCATCATAATCATACTATAAAATATTATAGCACACTGATATTGATAAATCAATAGTATTTTTGCTGAAATTTTGGTTCAGAAGCAGCCGGATTATATCCTGATTTTCAGTTAAACAGTAAAGATAAAAAAATCAGGCATTCTCTGTAACCTTTTCCTTGTCTGTATCGTATTATTTGTGTGAGCTGAAAATATTTTACAGAAGGAGAGAAAAAATGACTGAAAAAAAGAAAACACAATACGTGAAACCGCTGCTGACAATCGCTGTACCGATTATTCTCAGCAACATTATTTCCCAGGTACAGATGCTTATTGACCGTGCATTTCTGGGACATATGAACAAAATGTATATGAGCGCCCTGAGCAATGTTTCATCACCGGTCTGGACAACGATGTCATTCTGTTTTTCGATTGTTATCGGCGCATCAATAATGATAAGTCAGCGTGTAGGTGCAGGAGAAAAAGATAAAACACATGAATACGCAGCATCCATGCTGAAATGGAACAATGTTATCCCCGTTTTGCTTTTCCTGTTCTGGATGTTCTTTTCCGAACCGGTATTCAGAGCAATGGGTGTATCTGACAATCTTATGCCGATGTGCCTTGAATATGTAAGATTTTTTGCACCTGTATTTCTTGTTGTGGGACTGGAAGCATCCAGCATGGTCATTATGCAGACATCCAACTACACAAAACCGCTGATCTGGTACGGAGTAGTACGTGCAGGGCTCAACATTTTTTTGGACTGGGTGCTCATATTCGGAAACCTCGGTTTTCCGGAAATGGGCATAAAAGGTGCTTCCATCGCCACCCTTATAGCTGAATATGCCGGATTTGCATACGCATGGTACATATTTATGACAAGCAAAAAACTTCACACACGTCCTTCCATTCGTGAAGTAATGTCAGCAAAACTTAAACCGTTCATCACGTCTGCAAAGCTTGGACTGAACACTGCTCTCGAAGATTTTGCATGGAATCTCGGCAACCTCATGCTTATACGCATACTCAACTCAATTGATGAAATGGCTGCGGGAATATATACAATTGTATTCAGCGTGGAACTTCTCGCTGTAGTCGTTGTCGGAGCACTCGGACAGGGAACACTCACACTTTCAAGTGAAGCTGTCGGAAAGAAGGACAAAAAAGGATATATCGGTGTATGTCTCACGGCATATATATTCTCAGCTGCAATCGCCCTGGTTCTGCTTATAGTATGTTTAATATTCCCCGAAGGTATTGTAAGAATATTTACAAACGAAGAGTCGATTATTGCAGTATGCAGCACATATCTTATTCTTATGTGCCTCAATCTTTACGGAAAGTTTGCAAATATAATTATCGGAAACGGCATCAGGGGAAGCGGAAATACCATATGGATGTTCTGTACTCAGATTTTCGGTACTGTATTCGTAGTGGGATGCGCCATGGTGTTTGTAAAGGTATTCCACCTTGGAATCACCGGTGTATTCCTTGCTGTAATAGCTGACGAACTTGTAAGAGCTGCTGTCAACATTACAAAGTACATTCGGGTTACCGGAAATATGAAAAATAGCAAGACAGAATAAACACAGCCAAACTTAAACCGCTCCACAGTCTTCTCTGTGGGGTAGTTTTGTTTTTGGGGAAACAGTAAAATGAACGTCTTTAATTTCCATATTATGAGAAAAAATTACCTCTTAGGGTGAACAGTTTACCTCTTAGGGCGAAACTATAGACAAACAGGGTTCAGATATGCTATGATGAAATTACTGCAGAAAACACTGAAACAAATATTGTTCT
>JAUNJJ010000157.1 GCA_030533325.1 Oscillospiraceae bacterium | reverse complement strand
ATTTGTTATAATTGAAATGACAAAAAGACAATAAAACAAAGGAGAAGCTCTCATGTTTATATACAGCTGAACGAATAGCTGTGGAAAAGTATCCTGAAAACTGAAAAATTCATCAAAAATCATTTTACGTGGTGACTGTGCCCTTTTGTGTTGTATTATTATGGTAAATATCTTAGGCTTGATTTTTGAAATTCGGCTTTTTGAAAATCAGGAATTATTTACGGAATTCTAATGCTTGGTGAATAATTCAGAGATAAAACTATAACCTATCCCTCTTCAAACCATCAATATTATTATCGTTAAAATTATTCTCAGATAATGAATAATTAATTTTATCAACCAAAACCTGATTATTTTCTATTATTTGATTTAAAGTCTCTGTTGTACTTTTCTCACTTACATAAGCAGTACGAATCGATACTATACTTAGCACAATTGAAACTAATGTTGAAATATTCGAAAGAATCGAAGAGTATTTTGAAATACTTGAATCTAAAATTATAGAAGATAAAACAAATATCGATGCTATCGCACCTAATACATACGAAATTACTAACTTCATTCCTCTAATTCTCCATTTTCATCTTTAGTATTCCAATGTTTGCCAGTCAATTTCCACGCAGGATGAAATGTATAAGCTTCTAAAATATGTTCTATTACCTTAGGTGCAAGTGTACGATACGAAAAATAGTATGTAAGCTTTTTTTGAATTGCTTTATACATATCATCAAAACATTCAAAACAAAAATTCCCATCATTTTCTTTGATTACTCTTTTGCATTGCCTGCTTTTACATACTGTCTTATCAAAATCAAAAATATAATGCAGAACCATATGTACAGCTACCAACTCATTCATATGTTTTAGCTGCCAAATTGTATTTAACTTTCTTTTTTCATACGAATCATCGGCTTCATTTTTATTTCTTTTTATTTCTATACTCTTTATATCATAATTAGCAGGGAAATGAATATATATCGGCTTATGTCGCAACCACCAATACGATATATAGGAAATAATCTTAAAAGAATTGGGATTTTCAACTGAATTATTCCTGCTATCTACTATTTTACGCATACCAATTATCGAATCAACAATAGTTTCTTCTAAAAGAGACTTGTTCATAGCAAAAAACCGGAACAGATGAATCAAGCCTGCTTCTCATTTCCTCATAAACAGACTTGTATGCATCAACTATGTATTCTCTCCATTCATTTGCTCTTTCTCTTGTAAAAATCTTGTCATCGTAAACATCTACGAAATCATAATATACATATTTTCCGTTCATATCCAATTACTTACAAACCTCAGAATTAATCTAATAGTGACTTAACTGTTTTTTTCATACTTGAAACCGATGGTTTAACTATACAAGGAGAGTTAATTTGAACCATTGTATACTCCTTACCATTTTGGTTATTACTATAATCAAACGGTTTAGAAATAAACTCTAAATTATCCTCGTTAAAATTAAATATAATTTTATCAATTCCTTCTATCATTGATTTTTCCATTATAATTTATTCCTTTCTTTTTTATTAAACTGATCTATGAAATATTTACCTTTACAGTTATAAAATACGTTTCTTTGAATTAATCTAATTAATTAGCGATTTTATTATTTGATACTCTTTAATTCCAGAAGATATGTAATATATAACAGTTTATTAAACTTCATTCTATCAACAACATTTTAGTACCCAATATTATCAAACGCTCAACACTTAATCGCTCATTCAATATCTATTATACTATTATCCTATAATATTACATAAAATATAAATAAACATCTATTTTCAACATTACAAATATCGCTTTGTTTAGAAAAATTGCTATTAACTTAGTATATTATACTACACCTACATGTTTAAAGTCAAGAAAAGATTGATTTTTTCCATAATAAACTTTCTCCCTCTGAATCTTTAATCACTTTCAAAAACAGATATGGCGTGTTTATATATATTTACCCCTATTTTACTCTCGATTAGTCCACAAATTATTCCAATTATTAATGCAGACTCCTTATCTTCAAATAACATACTGGTTTCTAATTCGCCAAATTTTATTTCTATTAATCCAATATTCAAAAACAACATAAAAATCACTGTAGAAATACTTATGTAAACTAATCTTATTAATGGATCCATTTTGTCTTTTTCTACTGTTGATAAATCTTCCAATTCTATTACAAATTTTCTTGCACCAAAAGAAACCCATGTTCCAATAACGGAACCAACAATTGCTAAACAAATACAATCAAGCCAGTTATAACTCGAAAAACACATAACTATTATAAATATTACAGCTAACACCAGTGCATATACTCCTAAAATTTTCATGTATTTATTTTTTATTCGTTTTCCTTCTATAAGTAATATTTCATCTTTTAGAGTTTGTAATGCATACTGAGCTATTCGGGTATGAGCTGGCTTAGAGACGAGTCCAACCTGAGAAAGAGTCAGAAGTTTATTTATATATTTCTCTTTTATCGTTTCTTTAGTATTATACAAAGATTTTATTATATTGCAGAGTGATTCACATTCCAAATATAAATCTTGTTGGTCTTTAGGAATTGTATACACCCCTTGTCCTGAATATCATCAAGACATGAATCATATCTGTTTGCTATAACCGCATCAGACATAGCCTTGAATTTCTCAAGGTCATTCACAACAACACTTCCGAAGAATGTATCTCCGTCTTTAAGTGTCGGCACATCAATTACAACTGTTGTTCCCTTAGCTTTGATTCTCTTCATTACTCCCTGAATGGATGACTGGCGGAAGTTTTCTTATTTTGACTTCATTGTTATAGTGAACGTCAAAGTCAAAATAAATTTGACTTTCACTATAATTATTTTACTCAAACTTCGCACATCAAAAATAGCTGTACATCTTGAAAATTCAATAGTAAATGCCGCAAAAGTAACTGATTCATCTGATTCCGTATATACCTGAATCACACCTCAACTCCGTTAAATTCCAGCATTTCCCTCGCCGTCTCAACCGAATCCACGCCTTCCTTATTCTTTACAGGTGCAAATTCTCTTTTTCTGTCCACTTCAAATGCAAGACAGCTGTCCTGAAGTTTTACCATATCAAGGACCAGTGTTTCGAATTTATAGGCATTCGGTTCTTCCGGTGTAATAACATTCCCCTCTGCGTCAAGACATTTCACCTTTTTGAATGCACGGTGAAGCGGAAGGTGCATTCCGAGTATATCGTTCAGCTTGTCTATACGAAACACATAGTTGAGGATTACTCCCCAGTTGTATAAAAGCGTTCCGTCATTTTCACGGCTGGTAAGCATTTCATCTGTCATTTCGTAATATTCAACGATTGACGGCTTTCCGTCTTCAAGGCACATAACACCCACGCGTTCCTCCGGTGCTGCCTTTGACACCACCTTCGCACCCGACTGCATTCCGGATTCAATTACAGCTCCGATAAATACAGGATCAGCCATTCGCTGAAGTACATTGTCAACGGCAAACACATTCAGCCACTCAATGCGGCAATCCTTTAATGTTTTCAGGACACCTGATTTAACCATTGAAGCATACCATCCGCCGTTTCCGTTTGGTGCTGTTGATATTTTTCCTTTTTCTGCAAGCATCAGTTTTCCGTTGATGTCAACTGTTGGAAGCTGTTCCTGGACAAAGAACATTACATTATCGCTGCTGTATCCGAAGTAATTGTGTTCTTCAAGGAAGTTTCTTATTTTACTATTTTTTCCCTTTGGAGTTTGTTGGATTTGCTTGGTCTTTTAGATTTCCCTAATTGATAATTGTTGGGGCTGTTTCAACTTCGTCAAACATTTTTGTCATTGACTGTTTCAATTATAGTTCTTTTATTTCGTTCTTTGTATACGTTAAATTATTATCGCTTACTTATTAACAGGCTTATGAAATTTTTTCAAGTGAAGAAACAAGTATCCTTTACAAACGGCTTACACAGCTTATAAAGGATAAGCCAAGGAAAGTATAAGAACTTAATTAGCAAAATTTATTGATAAATTCTGAAATACTAAGTACCTGTGTATTGATATTAAAAGATTTATATATGAATGAAGTTTTCTTTCTTGTGTTTTTGTCTTCGCTTACATAATATTTTGCTTTGGAAGCAAACATGCAATGATTACCGTCTCGTATAATATTGTCTAATACATTTTTATCTTTTTTTAATTTTTCATTAAATAGCGGATGTAAATCCAGTAAGGAATAGCTCATATTGAGTTTATATAAAGTGTCGATATTGGGAGAATTAAAACTAAACCATGCATCTGTTATGTTATCCCACTTTTCTGACAATTTATTCTCATCATAATCAAAGGATTCAATGAAAGGCATAAGATGATCCATAAGTGTCAGCAAATAAACTGCTTCATCAAGAGTGTATGTATTTTGCTTTATATCATTTTTTATATCCGAATTTTTGATATAGTTACGAAATTTGGAGTAAGTTTCTTTGTCTTTAAATATTTTATTATACAGATATTGAAAAAAATCATTCATAGATGTATTAGAAATTTCTCCATTCCTTTGACTTAGAAAATCAAACATCGGATGATCTGGTGATAATTTTGACATATCGACTTTTTTATAAAAAGGATACGCAGTGTCTATTATTTGTTTTTTTTCTGATAATATATCTTTTTTAATTAGATTGTATGCGTCCATAATATCCTGACTGCCAATTAATAGACGTTTATTTGAATCATCAAAACCTATTGCCATATTATGACTTATACCACTTAAAAATGTTATATCTTCCCGAATGCTGGATTCGTATTTAGGAGAATATTTATTTAATCGGTCTCTAATATGAGCTGCACTGTAAGGTATCTCATACTTTTTAAGTTTTGTTACTATGTTATTGAATTCTTCATCAGAAGAATCATTTCTTGGTTCTTTCATATATTTGATTACATTCCAGTCAAGATAAATATAATTCGGAAGGTTACTATTATTATTAATCCGCTCACTCCTGTTCTAATTTTTACCTTAATTTCCTTCAGAACGGCAACAATATTTTGACAGATCATTTCAGTTAACGATTCAATCAAACCAATATCTTGTAAATAACGCTGATTGTCAAGGTAGTTGTCAGTAATTTTCGAAATTTTTTTCGCGTCATTTTAATTGAAATTTGACTTGGTCCGCCATCTTTGACAGAACCTTTAAGAAATGCTGCTGCTTTTCTACCGAAGGCGAGAAACTCAAGAATAGTTCTTCTCTACTCGCTTCGGAAATCTCATCGTAGCATTTCTTAAAGAACCCGTCAAGGACATGCCAGAGGCATGCGCTTCGCATGGCTTGAATGACCCTGGCTCAAAATCTAAGAATAGTTTATGAGGCTTTTTCGGCCTTTACGCTAACGATTGGCTTTGTTTCTGAATAATCCTTATCCGGATTGAGATGAGCCTCGTTAATATTAGTCCAGTCACGCGTGCTGCGACCATTCCAGCACTCAGGATGTGCTGCTTTAGCTGCTTCGTATACCTTGTGTCTGTTGTTCAGAATCTCCTCGCTTTTGCCTTCATTTCTTTCAGCCGGCGTTAAGAATTTTATTCCGCTGTGGTGATGTTCGTATCTGTACCAGTTAACAAATAAATTCTTTTTTCTTTCACTGACATCTATTATAACATACAGGGCTAAGCTGTTTTATGACAGTTGAGGTTAGCAGTAACAGTTTCAGCACGGACTGGCAATGATAGAAGACAATGACTTAATGACTCTGACAAATAATTTTTTCATCGGGATTGATAAACAGCTCGTAATTGGTTATAATAACCATGACTTTTAACTAAAAAAGAGGTTATAACAAGTTTGTGTTCGTCAAAACTTTGGACTGTTATAATCTCTTTTCCCTTTTCATTTGTTTTTGCCATTTCGGGTTATCAAAAACAGTTTGCTTAAATCATATTATATTCGTGTATAAGTTTTAATACCAAGTGTTTGTATTATTTCCTGTTCAATTATTGCGGCATTGTCATTTTTAAATTCAAAATATGTGGCATTATCCGGTTCAATAACTTGGTCGACAAGTGATTTACGTGCTTCCTTTTCTTTCTCATCATAATATGAAAAATGCCATTTTGCCTCAGGAAACATAGATTTTAAGCACTTTATATATGGGATATCAACAGAACCACATGATAATCCATACACATAAATTTCTTCAAAGTGTTTTCCATTTAATTTTATCTCAATGTCACTGATAATACTGGAAGTGGGTTTATATAGATTCTCAAGTATCTTTTTCTCTGCTTTTAATTCGTTTATTCTATTCAACATAGCCTGATTATATGAAGAATATAGATCACTTTCTTTTTCTTCAATTTGCTTTTCTAAATCATTAATGCCTTGATTGTTATCATGACCGACAACTAATGAGGGGTTATCATCATTTGCCTTACCATGAATATAAAAAATATCTTCTTCAGATATTTTATATAACCTTTCTAATGACGATGTATAATTAAAATTAATGAAATAGCTGTTTCCTGGAAGTGAAAGTTTATTTTCACATATTGATTTTTCCACTATATCAAATCCTATAGGTGTGTCAAGAGTTTTGCAAACCCATTCAACAAAATAATCTTTAACGATTTTTGCATTTTCAGTTCCTTCTACTTCAAGTTCAACTGCATCTTCATTCCATTCAAGATCCAGATTATCAATAAGTGAACATTCAAGCCATGAACTATCAAGATGCCCAAGATTGACTTCAAAATCACTCCAAAATAAATTGTATTGTATAGCTGGTTCAGGTTCTTCGTGCATACGATAACTGTATGTTTTAAAGTTATACATATTCCCCATAACTACATAAAAATCTTCGTAATGGTCAACCAAGTAGCATCCAAAATAATAATAGCTTGATGGAAGACCGTGATATAGATCAAAACCGTTACCGATAATAC
>JAUNJJ010000156.1 GCA_030533325.1 Oscillospiraceae bacterium | reverse complement strand
GAAATATCCTGCGTACTTGATGTTGTTTTTTTCGTTTATGAAACCATCTTTGTTTAATAGATGTCAGCGAAGCTGACTGAGAGGTTGTTTATATCTATTTAATTCAATACAATTCAACTGCACAGATTGAAATATTTCCCGTTGCTTTTCTGGATTCTTCGATAGCGGGTGTCAGTGGTTTCTGCGATAACATATATCTTTCATAATATCCGCTGTCAATCTGTCTTTCCAGTTCTCTTTTTGAAAGACGCTCTTTGATACACATATTCATGTAAAAAATGCGTTCTTCCATACTCTTACACGCAGACATAATTTTAAGATGGTTTGTCCAACTCAATTGTGTCACCAGTGGTGACACTTTTTCATTATCCTTATAAAGTTCGTAAAACTGCCTCATTCGATATAAACCACGGCGGTTAAATCCTTTCAGATCAGGATAATTCGCAGCAAAGAAATCAGCAAGTTTCTGCACAAACGAATCGCCGTATTCAGCTTTTTCGGACTGCTTACTAATGTATTCGCCTATATCACGGTACATTAAAATCATTTCCTCATTGACTTTACGATAGGCACGTTCTTTGGCTGCTTCAATAATATCAACGATTTTTTCAAACTGCTCACCGTAAGGTGTTAAATCACTCATAATCTATTTCCTTTCTCGCAATTTGTATTCCTACTCAACTATTTTCACATATATCAGTTCAATATCATATCCCAAAGCCGTCTTTGTGAAGTCAGTCCTTATATCTAAGCTTCCGAAAGGCGCCGAAGATAAACCACTTCCAGACTCCTATTTATCTTTTCGTGACAGCAATACCACCGTCTCCACATGCCTCGATATGACAGTAAGTATGTCAAAGCCACATTTCTGCCTTTGCCTGTAGGTGGAAACATATCTATTCAAACAAGCAAAAGAATGTTTTAATCAAATTTACACTTTTTCATTTTTTCTGTTTTTTCCCCAGGCATTGTTCCATATATAATAGTAATATCCATATCCTTTGTAGCTAAATATATTGCTGGATATAACTGTCTTGTTTTTGATAAGTTCTTGTTTGTCCTATGGTATTTATCTTTTGGTAGCATTGGGTGCTTTGCATGAACAACCTCCCAATTTTTAATTCCAATCGGAAATATTCCATCGCTATCAGTATCCATTCTATCATATTTCAAAATTGTTCTTCGCACATTATCTGATAAGCTATATTCGAACGGGATTTTATTATTTAAATGATTCACAAAATCCTTTATGCTAAATCGTCCTTTACCTCTTCCAATATCGAAATAATCTGCAAATTCTTTGTATTTCTCATTTCCTTCTATGGTAAAACGATATCCTTTCTTTATTGGAATGGATAACATATCACCATGACCTCTTTTTATAAAAACCAATTTCCAAAGTTCAGAATCTCTTGTGTCAAAAATCACATCTGATACTATTCCGTTATATGTATATTCAAACGTACCAATTTGCACATTGATTTTTCGCATAGATAAATAAAATGTTTTTAGTGCTTCTATACTACCACTATAACAAAAGCCCATGTACTTCTTCCTCATATTTTTCCCGGCATTTTATGGCACTCATCTAAATACTTATGTGCAAAAGAAATCAAAGTTAAAATATCAAGTGCCTTGTTTTCATCAACCTTCCAATTAATCTTAGGCGTATGTGCTACTGGATTTCTTACTAGATGGAAAATTGCCTCCATCAATTCTTTCAGTCCAATAAATTCACTTATCTCACTGTCCGTCTTCATACTATTAAAAAACAAATAAGGATCATTTTTAGAAAAAGCAGTCTGAAACAATGTACCACCATCTGTGGTTAATCCAGTAATATCTCGTACTCTTTGTGCCAGTCCCTTGGCAGCTTCAAACACAGCATCATAATAATCTTTTTGCAAATAATCTTTGATGCAATATTTTTGAACCTCACTGTGTATTGCTCTATTATATAATTGCCGTTGCAAACTATTTACTCTTCTATCGACCTCATCAAGAGTTTTCGCCTGCACCACTTCGATCATTTTACCTTCTTTTGTTACCTCAAGACCCGCTAATAATAGAACTTTATTTGTTCCTTCAAATAAAAAAATATATTTATCACGGCTTCTTTCATCTGTAAAAGCAACTGGATTTAATGATTTTTCGATGAAAGAATAAACACGATTGAGAGAATGACTTTTATTAACTTCCATAGCCAAACAATTATATAACCACTCTCTCTTGTTAAGTCCCATTTGATAAACATATCCCTTACTCTGTTTTCCATCTGGAACTATTCCAATTCCGCTTTGTTCAAGTAACCGTGTAAGTTCTGTTTTTGTATATCCTAAGTTTGCTTCTGCCAAGACATCACACACTGCCTTTAACTGCTGTGCATCCAGATTTTTCTTTATCATGTAGCCTCCATAACCATTATATTAAGAATATAATTTCATAGTTTTAAATCAAATCTTATACCACCTCCACTTGATTAGACCTTTCGACAAATTAAAGTTCTACCTAACATGAATTATAAATTCTAAGGCATGTTCCCTAATGATAGCATTATATCTTTGAACTGCATCTTCCGTAATATAAGAAATATATTACACACCTGTACCATCTGTACATTTACCTTGTCCTAATAAAATGCGTGGAGTTATAGGCATAATTCCTTGTAATAATCCATCATTTCTTTTAAACGCAAAAGATGGACTATCTGATGTATCAAAACATGTTGGACCATCTGATATTAAAAAATGAAATCCGGTATGTTGCAAATTCGCTTCAGCATATGCAAATACAACCTCTCTATCTTCCAAATATTGTCTATAAAATTTCAAAAGAAGTTCATGTCTAAGTTCATCTGCCGCTGTTTCTAATTGTGGCAATTGCCTCTCCTTAAAAGGAATGTCTATTTTATCAAGTAATCCTTTTGTGAGTGTCTTGAAAGTTTCTTCAAATTGTTGGTTAGATTGAAATCCGCGCCAATTGAGAGCCACAAAAAACTTAATTAAATAATCTTTATGAAACATAGGCACGGACTTCGTTGTTGCATTTAATATATTTTTGTCAATGTCGTTAACTACCGAATCCCATTTATCCTCATATTTAATGGACCAGTTTGTTTCAATATCCTTGATTTTAATTTTTTCAATTTCTCTTCTTAATGATTTTTTTACTTACTAATGTTCCGTCTTTTCTGGTAATTCTCCAATTGTCAAAATCATAAAAATGCCTGTTCATCTCCATTATATCTGTAATTATATTTCCATCAATCTCAACACAGTAATCTGAAAGAACAGCAAAAAATCTATCTGTATCTGATTGAGTACATATGGGCATTCCAACTTGAATAGAATGATAGTATGTTATCCCTGCAATTTTCTCTTTATTTCTAGGGACAATGGTTCCTGGCTTATTCAAAAATTCTATATTTAGTGTTCCAGATTGGTTCGCCCATGCGGACATATATGTCTGTGGTATCAGATGATGATACTTAGCTTGTGTTTCTTCCACTAATTTTCCACCATTCTAATTATCGTTATATCCGTTCTTGATGGTATCCAAGCACTTCTTCCAGTATTGTTCACGCTCCAGTATTTTTATCGGATCATATGATAAACCGAAATACTCAAGCAATGTGTATGTAAAATACTTTTCAAAATACTCCGGTCCTTTCTGCTCATACAGAGCAATCAGTTTTTTATTCCCGCCATGTTTGGAATCCAATTTGATACAGAAAATCCTTTTCCAAATTCTTCAGTTAATACTTTTGACACTTCCTTTAAGGTCTGTTTTCTGTATATTGTCACAGAAACATAGCAACCATCACAAACGCCCATTTCAAGCCACTATTAAGAATTATGTCCCTTTCTTCTCCCGCGTAATCAGGATACAAGTCTCCACATGGGACGAGTTCATAAACTTGATGTCATAGCCTTTTACTAGTTGACGGGAACATATCAACATTTATTAGTCAACCATTTCTATAAATCACATTTTTTTGATTTAAACATCTCATGAATTTCTTCAAACACATGCCACTCATAACATGGAATGAAAACGCCCCACACATCACCGCTATGTTCAATTTCCAAAATATGATATGCTTTGCAATGAATACAATCATAATTGTCTCTCGTTAATTTATACTGTTTATAAATCCCCTTATTATACTCCTCATCTTTGTTCCATCCGGCAATTCGTATATGTTTTTTCACCGTATGTATATTTACAATAGAAGATAACGGAAATGCATATTTCCCTTCTAAATTAGCGAAATACAAATACTCGTTGTCAGTAAACACTTTAAATTCAGGATTTAAATACTGTGCAATCTGCATACCCTTTTCACAAACCTTAATATCCCCATTCTTCTCTTTATAGTAGAACATCAAAAGATCAACTTCTTTTGCCTCAACAGGCACTTCTAAATCCCTATAAATATCGTCTGAAACTTTTTCAAGATGGGAAAAGATTTGTGCACTTTCATCAGTTTCCAAAATAGTACTTGCCTTGCAGCGTGCAAATATCCATAATACCATCCAGACAAACAAACATATACCTGACGCCCAATACAATCCCGGAGCATTTTGATACCCTTCTGCAAAAGAAACATCTGCCCTTAATATTCCAATGATTGTAATCAGTGCAAAAATACCGCAGATAAACTTAATCACGCGGAATCCAAAAGGCAATTGAGCTTTTTCGATTTTCTTTTCTGCCTTATCTTTAGAATTTTCCAGTAAATCTGATAAGTCAGAAGATGGTATTTGAATCAAAAATTCCTGTCCATTTATCTGCTCGTTTTCTTTATTCATTGTTAAGTCAATTCCTAAAAATGGTTTCATTCTACGAAGCCTCCTTCATCACATCATCATAAATCGCATTAAAAATATACTTACACCCCAGATTTTACTTTCGTGACATCAAAACTACCGTCTCCACATGCCTTGACACTTAAAATAGTATATCATTTTCTGAAATGCAGTTCGCGAGTGCGTGAAAAGTATATTTTCAGGCTTTTTCTGTACAGGGAAACATATCAAAAGCGGAGTTTTCAACAGTTTCAACACTGTCCATTATATACTATCACGTATAATGTCTCTCGTTTCCATCAAAATTTTACCTAACATATTTTTCCCAGTCTCATCATTTCCACATCCCCAATAGTAATCATTAGTTGTTTTCTCTATTATTTCTTCATTACCTGTAGAAAGCAATATAATACGGGCATCATTATTGAACATGAATTTTGTCAGCACTGCCTTTCGCATTACATCATCCTTCACTTTCTCCCAATCGCTTCTTAATGGCAAGCTTCTATCACGTCCCATATTTGCTGCTTCCATTGGAGATGCCGCCAATCTAACCTGCTCTTCAAATTCAGTTCCGTAAAATTTTTGTGCCTGAAAATAATGCTCACTAGTAGGCCAATACTTACCACCTAATTCAAAACCATGCTTAGAAAAGTTTGAAAAACATCCATATTTCTCATTTGTTTTATAAAAATATATAGACATAAATGCCTCCTTACCTCATTTCACCAAACGGTGAATCCCAAAGTATTACGCTCAAATATTCTTCAAGTCGCGCTGATTCGATAAAAACTGAACTCGAATAATGTGCATGTTCTGATTCAGCTAAAACATTAGTATAAATAAAAAACAATAAGCCGACCAATCTCCTATTAATTTTATTTTCTCCTTTTATTAATATTTTCAACTCGTCAAGTAATAGATATAGCTTATCAAACGCTTCTTTATTTACGGTTTTATCTGTTCGAATAGGAACTAATAAATCAACCGTTAATTCACTAATGATTTCTTCAATTTCTAACAATCTTTTTTCTTTCATTTTACGAACCCCTTTATTGCTTCTATCGGTATATTTTTATACACTGAAATCTCCTGCTGCCAAATAGAGTAATGATACGGCAATCCTGCTTCTCCATTAACTCTTGGATATATCTCATATCCTTTTAAAGCTTTAGTCGACACTTTATTTAAGTCAATTTCTATTATTCCTAAGTTACTTCCGGCTTTATTGAATCCTCTTGCAACATCGATATCGGTAGTTGTTGATATAAACGGATCATTTAGCCAGGAGGCTCTTCCAGAACCTCTGACAAGATGTTCATCAAGTGACCACGTTCCGTTTGGGTTTTTTGCTTCTAATCCCAACCCTTGACTATATCTTTCTATATCCTTTACATTCAGCGCTCTGTATACTTTATTAGGCTTAGAATCTACTAACTTGTTTATCGTATTTGTAGATGTCTCCCACTTAACATTATCCGCACCAAACACTGACTTAAGATTCTCATAATGCTCTGAACCAGTTAATGCATATCTATTCTGAGTTTTTATACCTGAACGCGATGCTGTATTAACAGTTTTAATATCATTTGTAACAGCGGTTGTTTTTACCGACATCTTTGAAGCATATTTATTCTTTAAAGTCTTAACACCTTTATAAGCGTAATCAACAGCAGCGAATTCAAGTACCGTCACTGTTCCGCTGCCCACTCTGTTAGCTACTGTTTCCCAGTCACCAACATAGCTCGCCTGTGCTATATCATTGTAATACCTGCCAACTGCTGCTACAGGGTTATTTCTTAACGGATCCTGCAGGAAGAAATCAACGCATTCACTAGCCGTGCCCAATGGATCTTTTACAAACTGAACTAAAGAGGATGCAGTATTACTAATATTTCCGACTAAACCCTCACTATATGATGCAAACAGTTTACCTGCTGTACCACTCGATTTCAGCTGACTGATTCCGCTGTTCCAGTTCCCTTTATATTCATTTGCAGCATTTACTACTGCATTCTTAGTCGAGATAGCCGCTTTAGTTACTGTCTGCTGTGCCTTTTGAACAGTTTGCTTTGCTGTAGTTGTAGCCTTCTTTACTACACTCTTTACAGTTTCCTTTGCCTTATTTACAGTATCCTTCGCTTTCTTAAGCAAACTCTTTATCGAATGCCCCGTCGGATCATAATAAGAAATAGGATTATTCTGAGCATATGTATACAGATTAA
>JAUNJJ010000033.1 GCA_030533325.1 Oscillospiraceae bacterium | reverse complement strand
TAAAAGTATATACTCATTTTATCGCTGTATACTTCGTTTCTGGTAACTTCCCTTAGTGTAAAGTGAGACTTGTATTCATCACACTTAAATACATTGAAGCCTACAATATTTATGCATATCGTTCTTGAAAGGCTTCCATAAGGTAATCCCTTCTTTAGTCCGTATGTATACAGTATTATTAGATATATTGCTATGTTTACATGTTTCCCTGTAAAGATGCAATCTGTGCTTTCAGTCGGTTGATTTTACTTATTTATTATTTTTTCAATAAATTTGATTGGCGTTATTGCTGGAATCTCTGAGAAAATAAAGTCATCTGTATTTCGTGTTATTATATAATCGGCTTTAGCAGTTTTTGCACATTTTGTTTGAATACAATCTTCAAAATCTTTGAATTCTCTCATTTCCAATGCATTTATTACTTCATCATGAGATGTTCCTGTAACTTCAAGAATGCTGCATATTGAAAAAAGAGCAATTCTGCGCTGATCATCAGGAAACTTCCTGAGTATATACCACAGAGTTGTGATTGTATGAAGTGCAATACAGCCTTTAATTTCCGGGTCACAGCATATATCCATTATTTTTTTAGCGTCGTTGTAAAAGGGTTCGCGTTTTAGTAAATAATCAAGAACAATATTAGCATCAATAAGTAATACCATACTTATCCTCCATTGCTTCTCTTAATTCTTTTTCCGCATCAAATTCTTCTGGAAAAATTAAATTCAAATTTTCCAGTGTCTGAAGTGCTTTCTTTTTCCTTATGGAATTTTCAGTGTTTTGTAAATTAATAAGGTTGATTTCATCTGATGCAAGGGTTATTATTGCCTGAATTTTTTCATCAGGCAGTTGCTGTATAAGCTGAATAGCCTGTTCCTGAATAGCAGTCATAGAATGTCCTCCTTTTATTTTTTCTAATATAATGGGCGAAAAAATTTTTGGGGTTGTGCGGTTTATATAAATAATTATACCATTTAAGTAAAAGTAAATCAACATTATTTAAGTTAAAAAACAATGCCTCCGGAGTTTTTCCGGAGGCATTGTTTTTACAGATATTCTCTCATATCATTTCCGAGTTTTTCTTCGGTTTTTATCAGCTTCTTTGCAAGATCCTTCGATTTTTCGTCTGCACCTTCGTACTGGTTAAGGTACTTGCTCAGTGACTTTACACCCATATCGCAGCCGTCGGTAATCAGGTCGGCTATGACGTTGTCAGATTCGTTTATGGCAAGTTTGACATTTGTCTTTATCCAGGACATGCCCTTAGCCATGACATTCGGTTCTTTTCCTTCATCATGGTAAATATCAAGGAGTTCCTGCAGGTCCTTCTTTATCTCTTCATGTTCGGAAACTGACCTCTGCAGGCGTTCACGGAGATTTTTATCACCTGTATACTCAATTACCTCCTCAATCGAGGAGATTCCCATTTTTATCCCCGCATCACATTCACGGAGCAGTCTGATGGTATCGTGTTCTATCATTGTTTTTACCTCTTGTTTTTATTTTTAAATATTATATCCGTACGTAAAGTTTTTATTCATAAAAATATTTATGAAATCACTGTAAACCACTTTTGAATTTGAGCAATTTGCACAGCAAATTCGTCAATATATGTGGAATTGCTAAAAAATCTGAAAGATTCTGAGATTTTTTTATATAAACTATTGACAATCGACAGAGGTGGTGTTATAATAGGAACATGAGATACGGGATTAGTTAATCTCAAAAATAATTTAATTTTTATTTTTCAGAAAGGTGGATTTTTTATGAAAAACTTTATGGGAAGAACTATGGCGAAGATGAACGACAACAGGAAGAAAGGTCGTAAGGCACTCAAGGGTTTCACACTCGTTGAAATAATCGTTGTACTCGTAATCCTCGCAATCCTCGCGGCCGCAATGATTCCGGCGCTTACGGGGTATATTGATAAGGCGAAGGAAAAGACAGCTATCACTGAAGCACGTAATGTTCTTACTGCTGCACAGACGATTGCCAGTGAAGAGTATGCGTTACATGGTACGACGAGTTTGAATAATGCATGGGTGGTAGGAAAGTTGAGTGATATATTAGCTTTAGCAGATGTTCCTTCAGGTAGTGCGGCTATTTCAGACGTTACATTAGATAAAGCAAAGATTACAGGACTTAAATATACTACTAGTGATGGTTCTTACGATGTAACTTATAGCAGTACAGGATTTTCAGTAACTACACATACTTCATAATAATCAGAGTAGTGATTGTCAATAAATATGTTTTTGATACATAATTCAACAAGCATTCAGCACTTATATGAGTGCTGAATGCTTAAATTTATTTATACAGGAAAAGAAAAACAAATCAGGGGATGAGGGAATATGGCAGTTTATCAGTATGTGGCCTCCAATATGGGAGGAAAAATTTCAAAAGGGCAGATTACAACTGCAACACCTGAACAGCTCAGAGAAATATTAAAACAACAGAACCTTTTTCTCATCAGTTACGAGGAAAAGGCTAATGTTACTTACGGACGAAAACTCAAGGCAAATGAACTTTCGGAACTCTGCCGTGAACTTGCTTCACTTTTAGGTTCCGGCGTTTCGGTGGTTCGTTCCTTTACTATAATCAGCGGACGTGATATAGAACCGAAGCTGAAAAAAGCGTACACAAATATAACAACACAGATTAAACGAGGCGTACCTCTTTCCGATGCCATGGAGATGCAGGGGCGAATGTTCCCGGAGATGCTTATAAATATGATACGAGCCGGTGAGGAGAGCGGGCGAATCGACCAGACCTTTGATAAGATGGCGGCTCACTACGAGAAGGAGTACAGGCTGAACGGTGCTGTAAAGAGCGCCATGACCTATCCGATTATCCTCCTTGTACTTATAGTAGTGGTTATGATGGCACTCTTCACATTTGTACTTCCGACCTTCTTTGAACTCTTTGAGGATATGGAAGTTCCGCTTATCACACAGATAGTCATGAACATCAGTACATTTATCAGGGAAAATTTAATTATCGTATCGCTTATAGCGGTTATCTCCGTTATGATTATCGGATTTGTAGCCCAGCTCTATCCGGTAAAATATGTACTGGACAAGTTTACGGTTAAAGTACCGAAGATAAGTCCGCTTATAAAGATAATTCACACAGCAAGATTCGGCAGAACACTTGCTTCACTCTATGCCAGCGGTATCAATATCGTTGACTGTCTCAATATTTCGAAAAATACCATTACAAACTACTATATAAGAGAACAGTTCGATGATGCAATAAAGAACGTAAGAGCCGGAAATACTCTTTCCGAGACTTTAAAAGGAATTGACGGTTTCGATATAAAGCTTTCACAGACAGTGGAAGTCGGCGAGGAAACAGGTCAGCTTGACAGGATGCTCAACAGTACAGCAGATTCATATGAGTATGAGTCACAGGCTGCGATAAACAAGCTTATCACCATTCTTCAGCCGGTTATGATAGTTATACTTGCAGGCCTCGTCCTCGTTGTAATCGGTTCTGTAATGCTTCCGATTTTCAGCATGTACAGCAACATCGAAGGTGCCTCAGATCCGGGTGCCGGAATAGAGATGCAGGCTATAGTGGAGGATATATCGGAACGGGAGGAAATATGAAATGGGAATCAGGACATCAGTATATATAGCAAATGAAAAAGTACATATAGTAAAAGGCAGCTTTTCCGGACACAAGGCGAATATCCGTGATATAAGAGAGTGCCCTGTTGCAGAAGGCTGTATAATCAACGGCGTAATTACGGATCCGGCTGCACTTAAGCAGAGTCTTGAAGAGGCAAGGATTGACGCAAAGAGTATCAGCCTTGTTATAGACGGTACAAATGTAATTACAAAACTTCTCGAAGTTCCTCTTCTCAGAGACAGAAAAAAGCTTCTTACACTTATTGCGGATAATTTTCAGGATATTGAAAACCGTGAAAATATGATTACTGACTACATGGTTATCGACCCGCTAAATGAAAACGGCGGAGCGACAGTTCTGGCAGTAATGGTCGAAAAGGATTTCCTTTCTGAATACATAGAAATGTTTCAGTCAATAGGACTTAAGATAGAATCAGTTGACATAGCCATGGCATGTATGATAAAGTATATAATGAACATAAACAGACTTTACGAGGAAACCTTTGTATATGCTGTGGTTGACAAGCATACAGCTTCTTTTATGCTCTTTGTTGACGGTTACTACAGAATCTCAAGAAGGGTCAGACTCATGGCAGATATGGGTGATAATGCCGCACTTTTTGATGAACTTGAAAAAACCCTCCTGAATCTCATTCAGTTCAACAAATCCGAAAAAACCAATCATGATATAACGGATTTTTATTTCAGCGGATTTTTTCCGGCAGGGCATGAGTTTTACAGAAGACTTGCGGAGGCTGTCGGCGTAAACGTTCAGGCAGCGGATACTCCTGAAGAGATAAAGTACCGCGGCACGAAAAACGTAAATGATTTTGTTTATGCTATAGGAAATATGATCAGCTTGTAACGGGGTGCCATATATGAGGAAATTGAAGAAAAAAAATATTAACCTTTATCAGCAGTATCAGAAAACTGTTGAGAAGGATACCAAAAAGAAAATCAGTCCCAGAACGGTGCGGATAATCCTTGCAGCCTCAGGATTTGTAGTTCTTGCAGGGATTTATGTGATAATGTATGTACAGATGAAGGGTGTTCAGGCTGAGTATGATGATCTTTACAGCAAGATTTATTCTGATGAAGCGGCTGAGCAGAGCGTAAGCGCTGAACGTCTTGAGTATGAAAATCAGATTCTGACGCTTATTTCTGAAAAGCACATTAAAAATATTGAGAACATCGAGGCTCAGAACCAGCAGACAAAAAAGCTTACACCTGATTTGATCAGTGAAATTCTCAGCTGTCAGGGTGCTGCTGCAAAGATAAAAAATATATCATATGATAAGGGAATCGTATTTATCAGCGGAGAAGCGGACGATGTTCGTGATGCTTCCGGATTTGTCAGTGAACTGGCGGAAAAAAATATTTTCTGCTATATCAGCTATACAGGATATGTTCGTCAGGGAGATGTTTATGTATTCTCCGCAACCGGATATTTTGATGAAAACGATGTAAACAGGGAGGCGGAGGAGTAATGAAAAATATTACAAAAAAGCAGATGATTACGCTTACCGTCCTTGTTGCCGTACTTGTTCTTGTTATTGCAGTGCAGTATTTTTACAGACCGGTTCTTGAGAAAAAATCTGAACTTGCTGACAAGGTTGAGAGCATGACAATGGTATATGAAGACATGAAGATGCTTGCAGCATACTACAGTATAGATGCAGTTTCATATAAGGAAGCCAAGGAGGAACTTGCAAAAAAGCGTTCAGAGTTTTTACCTTTTATGGAAAACAGCCAGCAGGATGATATGATTACCAATATGCTGGTCGCTTCAAACATCTCTATCGAAAGTTCAGAGATTTCCGAACTTGTGAAAGAGACAGTCAGAGTTGAATGTGCTGTTGACAAGGAAAAGGAAGAGAGCGTTGACGGTTATTCGGCAATCGCCATGTACCCTGAGGGAGGAAAAGTTGTTTCCGATGACGGTGATTATGTATCGCTTCAGTATGAAACAGGTGAATGCACAAGAGAGATTTACTACAATGTTTCCGGAAGATATGAAGACATCATTTCATTTTTGAGCAAGGTGTACAATCAGAAATCCATGGAAATAAGCAGATTTTATTTTAACAGCGGTGACCTTGATGCCGTTTACGAGTCCGGCTCGGAAGAGGAAGTATCTGAATCCATTCCTATCATCGGCGAAATTGTAAAAACAGGAAAGATTGTCAGCAATTCTATTTATAAAGCTGGCATAGGTATAAAGGTACATATGTATGACCGGAGTTTTGATCTTGTTTCAAGGACAGATTACTAATAACCTGCAGGACAACCCTGCTGAAAAAAACGCAGGGCAGATGGATGTCTCCCTGCGAATTTGTATATACGGAGAAAACGGAGGTGCAGCATGAGAAAAAAACTTAAAGGATCAGCCCTGCTCTGGTCGGTATGTGCTCTGCTTATAGTTGCATTTGTACTGACAGGACTTCTGGCAATTAACAAATCCTATGCTGAAGAGGAAATTAACAACATAGCTTCACGCCGTGCTGAATATCTTGCACGTTCCGGGGTAGAGCTTACAGTAAATTTGATAGAAAATAATAAACTTGAGCAGATTTCAGAGATATCTTCGGCAAATAAATACGGAAAAGACTACAAAGGCCGTGAGGCGGAAATAACATTCGAACTTGATGAACCGGTTACAGTTAATATTTCCAAAAGCGGTGATGAAATTATTTTCATAAAATCCGATGCATCTTCGGGAAATATGAAATATACAATGTGCGCAGTTATGAATTATGACACGATAAAAAAATGCTGGGAGTTTGAGGGATATGTTACATACTAAAAAAAACAGACTAAAGGGTATGACGCTTATTGAAGTTATTATTGCCATGGTTATTATTATACTTGTTACGATAATAGCCTATGTTGGTGTAAATACTTCAGCCAATCTTCTTCAGAAAGGAAAAGACCTGAGGGATGCAGACGGTGTTGCAGTAGGTGAGATTGAATCCTGCATTAACCAGTATAATCCTGATGAAGCAGGTACAAAAGATACAGTAGAATACAAGGTTGAGATTAGAGAAAAAATTACTGATACTAATGGTGATCCACTGACAACAATGATTACAGAATACGAACAGACAGCGATTGCCGGAGTAGTAACCGGTGATGCAAACAGTGTCAGATACAATATTTATATGCCATGCAATGCAGGAGGCGGCGAATAAATTAAACGGGAGCCGGGGATATTTATGAAAAAGAAAAATAAACTGAGAGGTTTTACACTTGTTGAAGTTATGACTTCACTTGTTATTATGGTGATTCTTATAGCCATTGCTTCAGGTGTTATCATAACTACATTCAATATATTCGGAAGAAATGCACTTTTCAGAGCAGCGCAGAATAACGGAAACAACGTATATAATTTTATTTACGACCATCTGTCCTATGTTACAGCTTTAAAAATTGACGAAACTGTCGATATAAATACTAAGGATAGTTTGTCGTTTATTGATAAAGATGACCTTAAGGTAACAGTGGCAGAAGGTTCTGAGACTGTGGAAATTATTCCATACTATGAAAAAATGAAAATAGGTTCAGAAAGTATGATTCTCCAGAGAAAAAACATTACAGAGCCTTTTTATATTTACGGCAATAAATCAAATGAAAACTCAATGAATGGTTGTGTGTGTACAGTTACATTCAGTAAATATGAAATAAAAACTGATCCTGATAATCCTGATATAAAAATCTATCCGGATACAATTGAATTTGCAGTTGAAATAAGCCGTTATGGAGAGACTTATTATTCACGTAGTGGAAGCATACCAATATTAAATGAAACAGCAAAATCACACATATATATCCCTAATGAAATAAGCTGTAAGACCAATGAATTTGAAATATTATATACATATCTGCATTAAGCTACTCAAAATATAGGTGTGCGAAGGTGCAGGGCGACCGCAAAGCCCTGCAAAAACAAAGAAATGATACAATATTTAAAACTAAAATGTAAAACAGTGAATTCAAGGAGGAAAACACTAAGTTATGAAAAACGTACCTATAGGTGAGGTATTAAAAGAATACGGATACATCACAGATGATCATATCAAACAGGCACTTGACTACCAGAAAACAGAAGCTGGTCAGGGAAAGAGACTCGGAGCACTCCTTCAGGAGCTTGGCTTCGTAACAGAACTCCAGGTACTCGAAAGCCTCGGAAGAAAACTCGAACTTCCGATGATCAACTTTGATGACTACATAATAGACCTTGAGGCATCGGAAAAACTGCCGAAACAGCTTGCCGTCAAGTATAACGTACTCCCGCTTTCGCAGAATGACAACAGATTCCAGATTGCCATGTCCGACCCTCTTAACTTCTATGCACAGGAGGATATCCGTCAGATAGTCGGCATGCCGCTTGAAATCTACCTTGCGGAAAGTGCAACAATAAAAAGACTCATCGACCAGAACTATGCTGAAGTCGGCGCAAAGCTTGCAGCCAAGCAGGCGAATATCTCAGTTGAAGACCTCGAAGTCCCTTCAATCGAACTTGAGGAAGGCGAGGACGAAGTACCGGTTATCAAACTCGTAAACTCACTTCTTGCAAGAGGTTACAGTGCAAATGCCAGTGATATTCATATCGAGCCTTTTGAAAAGCACACACAGGTTCGTATGAGAATTGACGGTCAGATTATTGAGTACGTTACACTTGCAAAATCCCTTCACTCGTCTATCGTTGCCCGCATCAAGATTATGGGTAACCTTGATATCGCTGAAAAGAGAATACCGCAGGACGGTAACTTTAAAACCGTTATAGAGGGGTTTAACATCAGTGTCCGTGTATCTGTAATTCCTACGATATACGGAGAAAAGGTTGTTATGAGATATCTCTCATCCGATACGACAATTGACAAGGCAGGACATTTTGGTATGGAGCCGGAAGCATACGAAAAAATAAGCAAAATGCTTGCATCCCCGAACGGAATTATATACATAACCGGACCAACAGGTTCCGGTAAGACAACTACGCTTTACATGGTACTTGAGCACCTTGCAAAGCGTCCGGTAAACATTTCAACAATCGAGGATCCGGTTGAACGCGGACTCCCGAAGATAAACCAGATGTCCGTAAACGTCCCGGCAGGTCTGACCTTCAGCGTCGGACTCCGTGCGCTTCTCCGTCAGGATCCTGATATCATCATGCTCGGGGAAACACGAGATGCGGAAACCGCCGAGATTTCCGTAAAGGCAGCTATCACGGGACATCTTGTTATTTCAACACTTCATACAAATGACGCCATTTCTTCGATAGTCAGACTTGAAGACATGGGACTTGCTCCGTATCTTGTAGCCAACTCACTCGTCGGAGTAGTCGCACAGCGACTTGTAAGAAAGGTATGCCAGAACTGTGCATATGAAACCGAGCCTACACCTGAAGAAGCAGCTGTTATCGGACCTGATATAAAGGTTATAAAAAAAGGTCACGGCTGCCATGTGTGCAACAACACCGGATACAAGGGTCGAGTTTCCATTCATGAGATAGTGCTAATCGACAAGACACTGAAACGAATGATCACCAAGGGTGCCGACAGCCAGGATATGTTTAACTATGCCGTTGAACATCAGGGAATGAAGACACTTGGCGAGAGTGCAATTAACCTTGTAAGAAAGGGCGTTACGACACCGGAGGAAGTTCTTAAGGTGGCGTATTATTCGGACTGATGATTTTGAAAAACTTCATGAGGAATAATAAACGATAAAAAAATCCGTAGTGAATCTGCGGATTTTTTTTGTTTTTTATCCTAAATAATGGTAAAAAAATACCTCTTAGGGCGAACGGATTACCTCTTAGGGCGAAACTATTTACAGGAAAGTATAAAATCAATTATAATATACATGTTGCGCAACGAAAAAAAATATGTTATACTTAAGGAGTAGCAGCATGACTGAAGAGAAAAATCCTGAACTTACGAAAGACACTGAACTTTCGGAATTTTGCGATTATCTTACAAATCGCGAAAACAAAGACCGCTTATTCAAGTTTATTTTTGGCAACGAAAAGTACAAACACGTTACTTTAAGTCTCTATAATGCAATAAGCGGCAGAAACTATACAAACCCGGAAGACATAGAGCTGAACACAATAGAAGATGTTCTGTATATGGGAATGAAAAATGACATATCATTTCTGATAGGTGACATGATGAATTTCTACGAACATCAGTCTTCGTTCAATCCCAATATGCCTATGAGGATGTTTGTATACGCAGGAATGATATACAGTAAGTATATCGGAAAAGTAACAAAGCGCAGAATTTACAGCACGGTCCTTCAGAAGTTTCCGCTTCCAAAATGTTTCTGTTTTTACAACGGAGAGAGCAAAAAAGACGACAGGATAGTTCTGAGTCTAAAAGATGCATTTACAGACAGTGACATAATGGAGCCGGATATTGATGTAAAAGTGACGATGATTAATATCAACTACGGACACAATAAGAAACTGATGGATTCCTGTAAACCACTTAATGAATATGCATGGTTCGTTGACAGAATGCGCAGTTACACAAAGGAGACCGGTAATCCGGATAAGGCTGCTGATAAGGCAATAGATGAAATGCCGGATGACTGGACAATAAAATCAATATTGCTTGAAAATCGTTCAGAGGTGAAGAGAATGTGGCTTACAGAATATAATGCAGAAGAGCACCTGGAAACTATGAAGGAAGACGCAATGTATTTTGCAATGGAAGAGGCGCGTAAAATTGTAGAGGAAGAGATGGCTGGAGAAATTGCCGAAATGAGAGCTCAGTTTAAGAAAGAAGAAGAGCGTTTGAAGGGTGAATCAGAGCGAATTAAGGGTGAATCAGAACGTTTTAGGAATGAATCAGAACGTGCTGAAGAACAAAATATCCGGTCAGTTAAGGCACTTATGGTAAAGCAGAATTTGTCTGCTGAAATGGCTATGGATATTCTTGATGTACCGATGGATAAAAGAGAAGTTTATAAAAAAATTCTTCTGTAAAGGTATGTAAAATACTCTGTGATTAAAGAGAATAATCTCCCGGAAAAGAGAGATTATTCTCTTTTTGTATATATGCGGAGGAGTGGATTTATTTATCGGTTATACGCTATATTATGTATTTGTTTATGACGGCACAATAAATGATTTTTTTATTGAATATTTGTAGTATGTGATACTTGACTCTTTGGTTAAAGTGTCGATATATCTATTAGAGTTATATTCTTTATATGGCAATATATACAACAAAAAATATAATAATCATAGAAAATGAAACATAATTGTAACGAAGAATTAGTTTTGCGGTAATAAAAGGACGTGGTTAAATGAAAAAAATCAGAAAAGGATTCACATTGGTTGAAGTAATTTGCGTATTAACCATAATTGCTATCATTGCAGCCATTGCTGTGCCTAATATTTCGGGGTATATTGAAAAATCAAAAATCAATAACTGCCGTAGTATTATGACTGATTTTGTGAATGATCTGGAGTATAAGATTGTTTCGAAGAGATATTATGATATAAATGAGCTTAATGATGAGCTGGTTGAGTATGTGAAAAACAGCTCTGCAGTTGAACCGGAGATAAAATACACAGAAACAGATAATGGCAGAAAAACTTCCGTCGAGGCAAAAATCTGTCCTAATGACGGAACATACAAATTATCATGGACTATTAGTCCGAATATTGATAGTGAATCAGGTGTGACAGATATTTATACGGCAAATGTTAAGGTAAGTGACTGTGTGTGTAAATGTGTCACTGGTGAAAATTCTGTGGTTCATAAAGGTCATGATTTTACAGCTGCTTTGGTTGCTTCAGAGTATATTGATAGCGGTAAGACTCCGGAACAAAAATATGAAGAAATAATAAACATAATAATAGAGAATGTTGAAAAATCAGGAGCAGGTACAGGAGATTTAGCCGGTATAGTTAATGAGGTTGAAGGAAAAAATCCTGGATACGAAATTGCCGGTTTAACGACAACACTTGATAAGAAAGTAGAATGGATCAGCGTTTATTATCATGATACATTTTCGGCTGAAGAAAGCAAATATAAATTTTTAACCAGGTCAGAAGGCAAATTAATTGTAAAGGATCTTACAGAAACAGAGTTTAATGATAAATCAAACTGGCCTTCTGCAGAAGGAACGTGTGGATCTGCTGTATATAAGGAAGGCTGGAATGCGACCTGTTATGTTGGTGGCCTGAATGACAGAGACGCAAACAATCAGGAGATAGGCTGGATTCAGCGTGACGGAAACTGGTATGTTCAGAGTAATTCTGAAGTTGATGGAATAAACATTGATGTAAGTTCGAAAGAAACCAATGATTTCCAGCATATAATCAGTGAAAATAAGGTTGATACAAGTAAAGGGCTTTCAGTAAGTGCGAGACAGCCGATTGTGGCGGAGACAAATTTTGCAAATTCATTTAGTGTTTCTCCTTCCTATACAGGAACAGAAGACAAACCGGGTTTTGGTCATATTGAATACAGCAGTGAAAGTAAATACATAAAGAATGGATATATAATAACAGATGTGTCTGTAATCGATTCAAACGGAAACTGGCCTACATGGGCTGGTGTATTCTGCGGTACAGATTTAACTGACAGGACAAACCTGGAAAAAATTCTTAAACAGGAAGGCACATTAATAAGTGAGTTTCAGAACGGTTACAAAGACAGTCTTGTTATTGCATATCAGGAGTACTACAAGTCTTATGACGAAGCAGGAAAAACTTATACCTATACTCCGTTCACAGTTTACGAAGTAATTGACAAAACAGATGAAAGTACTTTTAAGGGTACTGATATTAAATACACTAAGAGTGATACAGAAAAATTTGAAATTGATAATCTTAAAGTATTTGTAAATGAAGATGTGAAAGTTAAGCTTCCAACTGGTAAAGTTGAAGACCTTGCCTGTATAAAAAGGCGGGAAGTTTACCATATCACTGACAGTTCAAAAGAAGGATATTTCTTTGTTCCTTCCGGTCAGACGATTGATGATTATCCTGAAGGCGGCGACCAGAGTATTATTGATAAATTAAACAGCGGCGCATATTCAGCCGATATCTGGTATCAGAATCCGTCGAATGGGACAATACATAAGGTTGGTACTGCAAGTACAACTAAAAAAGGTATAACACTTGATTATAAGGCTGGTGAAGGTGATTCGTCATTTGATATTGACAAACTGGATATCACAGGGGAATTTGAATTAAAGATTCAAAAAAATGGAAGTGCTGATTTCCTTCCTGACACTGGTGTTGTAAAGACAGATGTTAAACATATTACATCAAAGGATAATGAAAACGGATTTTACATTTCGGATTCAAACAATACTGATGAAAACGAGATAATAAAAAAGATCAATAGTAGTGTTGGCAGCGGAAATATTTACTACTATGATTCTGAAAGTAAAACCTCTGAAATTATTGGTTCATTAAGTAGTGATTTTTCATTATCCGCAGATTATGATAATGCGGTTGACAAAGTTTTCAGACTTGAAGGGCTTACTGTAAATGCAAATTATACTATAAGTGTAAACGACAGCACAATGACCATAGCATCTGTTAAACATTCAGAAAAGCTGGAACATTTTTCTGATAATGGCGGATATCTGATTTCAATCAATCCAGATCATGCCGGTAAAATAACAGAACAGAATGACAGTGATACTCTTAATGCTTTAAAAAGTGCATACAAAGGTGATATTTATATTGACTATACTGATGTGGAAATCAGGAGTACCAAGGTGACAGTGGATACACGGGCGGTGATAACAGCACCTGACTATGTGTTCTATACGCTCTCTGAGAGTGAAAGTACACGTTATGTATATGTTGACAAATATATTGGAAGTTCAGAGACAATGAATGTACCAAGAGAAATCAGTGGATACTGGCAGATGAATGTAAAACCTGACAACAGCAATCCGTTTATAGAGATATCCTACGGCAACAATACTCTTTACTATATTGATGACGGAAAGATGTCGGTGATAAAGCAGATCGGTAAAACTGATGTTTTACCTCTTCAGATTGATTATTCAAAAAATATTCTTTACAATAATAATAGTGTTAAAAGAGTAACGCTGGAAAACTGTGATGCTGATACAATTACTTCTTATGCGTTTTTGGGCAGAGGAAACATCGAATATTTAAATATTGGTACTAAAGTAAAAATCATAGGAGAAGGAGCTTTTAAAGATTGCAACAATCTGAAACAGACGAATAAGTTTGTAATTCCGGATTCTGTAATAAGCATTGGAAAAAATGCCTTTCATAATTTCGGTCTGCCTAATGGAGAAATGGTTATAAATGGTTGCTCTGAACTCAGAGAATTAAATACGAATTCCGTAAATCAATCAGTTAATGCAGTAAGAGCAGCGGTAATTGATGGAAAGAACTGTGAAGCTGTTTTAACTAAAGACATTTTCGGAGATAATATACAATTACATGTAAATAAACTTTCTATAGGTGGAATTGTTGAAAAGATAGATGATTATGCATTCCAAAATTTTCGATTTGTCCTTAAAGATAATAAATCATATCTCACTATAGGTGGGAACGTTGAGACCATAGGAGCTTCAGCGTTTCGAAACAGCAACTTTACAGATTTGATAATTGGAGATAATGTAAATAATATTGAAGCATATGCCTTTTATGACTGTCAATCATACAATGGAACTCTTGACCTTAAGAAAGTGGTGAATATTGGACAGTACGCATTTGGAAACTGTAAAAATGCAACAGGCGGTCTTGTTATTCCGGAAACGGTTGAATCAATCGGACAATTTGCATTTGATTCTTTTGCAAGTTCTCATAATGTTGATAATAACAACAATACTGACAGTAAAGTTGGTGAACTGGTTATCAAAGGTGGTTCTTCAAATAATGGTAAAACTCTTGGCGGACTTATTTTCACAAATGCAAAGTTTAGGAATGTAAAAATCGAAGGAAAGATTACAGAAATCAGTGCGTATGCATTTAAAAATTCACCGATCAACGGATCAACTCCTTATAATAATATTCAAGGTTCACTTGAAATATCCGGTTCGGTAGAAACTATAGGAAAGAGTGCGTTTGAAAATTGTAACGGTTTTACTGGTGATCTTATTCTTCCTGAAGGACTGACAGTTATAAATGATGCCACTTTTAACGGATGTTTAGGATTTACAGGAGATCTGAATATTCCTTCTACAGTAACCCAGATTGGATCAAGAGCGTTTATGGGATGCGTAGGAATGAATGGTTCACTGACTTTAAGTAATAACCTGAAAAAAATTGGTATGGAAGCGTTTAAAGACTGTATAAACTTTAAAAACGGACTTAAAATACCTGAAACAGTTACCGAAGGTATAGGCAACTGTGCATTTCAGAGATTTGCGACAAATACATCTGAGCAAGGTCTGCTTGAAATCAACGCCGGTTCTTACAGCAATGGAACAAAACTTGGTGGTTTTATTTTTACAGAAGCGAAGTTTAATGGTATAACAGTTGGCGGTATTGTTCAGGAAATATCAGCTAATGCTTTTCATCATGAACAGTCAGATGAACTTGAGCTGAATTACTATGACCCTGATGATCCTGATAATAAATCGACTACTTCCACAGGCGGGGAAACAAACACTCTTTCAGGTGGAGAAACAACTACTGAAGGCAGTCTTAGCAAAACAACTCTTAAAGCAGATTATTCAGGTATAACAGGTTCGCTTGTCGTTGAAACAAGTGTTACAAAAATTGATGATTGTGCATTTTATAACTGCGAAGGTCTGAATGCCGTAAGTTTCAATGCTAAGAAACAAAGCAACAGTAACTCATATACATATAGCGATACAGAAGGTCTTGAATACATAGGTGAGGGTGCATTCAGAGGATGTGTTAATGTCGGGGGAAATCTTATTATACCGAAGACAGTTACTTTAATCGAAACATGTGCATTTAAAATGTTTGGTAACGGAAGCGGTTCGTTAGTGATACACGGAGGTTCGTTCGAAAACAAGCTTGGATATGTTCCGGAAGGCAAAACATATTTCCCTATATTCCCGTCATCAAAGTTTAATGGTGTTACAATAGGCGGTAACGTTACAGAGATTTGTGACGGATTTATGAATAACAATTTAAATAGCTTTCTTAACCATACTGAGGGTTCGGAAGAGTACAGGACATATGACTACAACGATATAAAAGGTGGATTGTGTATAGAATCTTCTGTTGAAAAAATTGGGGGATATGCGTTCCAGGAGTGTAAGTTTGATGGAGACATTGAATTTAAGCTACCTGCGGATTCCAAAACAAGAACTGTTGGTAAAGAATGTTTTAAAGGGTGTTCGGATATAACAGGTAATCTTGATTTAAGCAGAGTAACAGAAATTGGTGATTCTGCGTTTTATGGTTGTTCAAAAATACAATCTGTCAATTTATATGATGGGTTGACAAGAATCGGAGATGATGCATTTAACAGATGTTCAGGTGCTGGAAATGATTTGTATATTCCACGGACTGTCACATATATCGGAAGATGTGCATTTAAGTATTACGGAAACGGTAATGGTAACCTGAAAGTTTATGGTGGTTCAGAAGGGACTGTACTTGGCAATAAGTCAAGAAATACACAGGAAGCAGTGGATCCTATTTTCCCGAGTGCAAGTTTTAAGAGTGTAACAATCGGCGGAAATGTGACGAAGATATATGATAATTTGTTTAACAATGTATCGAATCATTATGAAACGGGTACAACCAATGTAAATGATACTTATAATTACGACAATCTAAAAGGAAGTTTAACTATTGAGAACAGTGTTACTTTAATTGGTGAGAGAGCTTTTTTGGGATGTAATTTTTATGGAGATCTGAAAATTGAGGAGAAAGGTGACTCAGATAAAGAGGGTCTTAAAACAATAAAAAAAGAAGCTTTCGCAAAAGTTGGATTCAATAATGTAAACATTCCTGCTACTGTTACCGAGATAGGAGATATGGCTTTCTGGGATTCAGGTAACGGAAACGGAAAACTTGTAATTGACGGATGTACCGATACTGCAGGTAATCTTGGATACACTAACAGAAAATCGAATATTTTTGTTGGTGCAAAATACAATGGAGTAAAGATAGGAGGAAGTGTAAAGAATATCAGCGACAATTTTATGCACAATATGCTGAATTCGAGTGTAAATGGAAGTAAGTTTACATATGATGGGGTTGAATACTGGTATGACTATACTCATATTACTGGCGGACTAAGCTTAAGCAACAGTATTGAAACTATTGGAGTGTCTGCATTCGAGAGCTGTGCATTTACAGGTCGTCTTATTCTCGGGGAAAATACAGATTCAAGAAGTGCCAGTGAACCAAAGCTTAGAGAGATAGGTAACTATGCGTTTAAAAATTGTGAAAATATGTCAGGTACTCTTGTTATCCCATATACAATGAAATCGATGGGCGGAGATGCATTTTATCATTTTGCGGCAAAGGCAAAACCAGAAGATG
Source organism: Oscillospiraceae bacterium (assembly GCA_030533325.1). Classification (GTDB taxonomy): domain Bacteria; phylum Bacillota; class Clostridia; order Oscillospirales; family Ruminococcaceae; genus HUN007. The sequence goes on along the minus strand of JAUNJJ010000033.1, from coordinate 15,861 downwards.
CCGGCGCACTTATAATATGGGGAGGAAGCTCAAACAATGGCTCGTCAATTGATCATGAGATTTTTATAGGTTCACAATTTAAAGATGTATTCATAAGCGGAACTGTTAACAGAATTGAAGATAGAGCATTTATAAACGAGAACAATGATAAGAACAGATTATATGACAAATGGAGCGGAACACTGGCTATAGGAAGAGGTGTGACCTATATTGGTAATGAAGCTTTTAAAAACTGCCCGTTTGATGGTCTGCTTAATCTGCGTGACGATTCATACGTTTCAAGTCAGCAGAGTACATCTGAACCGAGACCGCTTACCATTGGAGCTAATGCCTTTGCGGGCTGTACAAAGTTCTATGATAATTTTACACCGGAAAACGGTGGACAGGCTGAGTTTATTGTTCCTGAAAGTGTTGTAAGTATCGGTGAACACGCCTTCTCGGGAATGTGTTCATCGACCAGAGAAACCTCAAAAATACCAGCACTTAAAATCTACGGTTCTTCTAATTCGACTGATCGGGCGTTCGGATCAGTTTCGCCTCTTGTTGATGGAAAGTATCCGACAATTCAGATATTTGACAATGCTCAGTTTAAAAACGTAACAATAGGCGGAAAGGTATCCTGCCTTGCTGAAGATGCATTTAAAAATGATAACGGTATTTATTCAAAACTTACAGGAAATCTGACCATTGAATCTACAGTTGATTCAGTATGGAGGCAGGCCTTCTATAATTGTTCAGGTTTTGACGGGGTGCTTACTCTTGGACTTGATTATAACTCTGAAACAGGAGTATTGAATGATGGAGTTGAAAATATTGGAGATGAGGCATTCTCAGGATGTGTAAAATTTTCTCAAGGACTTCGAATTCCTCCATGCGTGAAGAATATTGGACAGAATGCATTTAACAGTTTTGCCAGCAACACGCAAAGCCCTGGTTTCCTGAAGATTGAAGGTTCATCAGGAACTAAAACAGTTGGTAACACTGAATATCAGATGATTGGAAAAAATATTTTTAATAATTCTAAGTTCAAGGATATAATAATTGGCTGGAATACACGTCTGATTGAAGAAAACTTTATTTCAAATAATTCTCTTATCACCGGAAATGTTAATATAGGAGCCAATGTTGCAGTTATCGAAGAATCAGCGTTTGAAAATTGTTCTGGTCTGGATGGTGAATTATATTTTAAAACAGAGGGGAATAACGGAATACGAAATATAGGGGAAAATGCATTCAAAGGATGTAGCAATTTCTATAAAAACTATACCAAATCTGATAATTCGCAGGCAGTGTTCACAATCCCGGAAACTGTAACAGAAATAAAGTCAAATGCTTTTGAATCGATGTGTTCCGGAATTACTGATATGGACAGAATACCTAAACTCGAAATTCTTGGAGCCTCATTAACCACAACTGATTCAAACGGAAATATTACAGAAAAAGCATTCGGTTCAACTGGTCCATGGAATGCAAATACACAGAAATATGATACAATTACAATTTTTAAAAACGCAAAGTTTAATAATGTCTATATTGGTGGTAATGTTCAGACTATTGCAGAAAGAGCATTTGATAATTCTGATGAATATTACAACGGAATCACCGGTGATATTGAAATTAATGTTAAGAATATCTGGGAAAAGGCATTCTACAAGATGGAGAGTGTAGATGAAAACTACCGTGGAAAACTCATACTTGATGAAGGTGTTGAGAACATTGGAGCATATGCATTTGCAGAAACAAGATTCTTTGGAAATGTTGCTATAGAAGAAAGAAGTTTTGTAATACCAGGTTCAGTCAAATCAATTGACAGCTGTGCTTTTCAGTATTTCTGTAGTGGATTTAGAAATCCTCCAAGTCTGACAGTAAGAGGATATGCTTCTGCGGGTGTTGAAGGCAAAGGAAACGGATATGGGGAGAGTGCCAGCAATATATTCGAGTATTCATCATTTAGAAATGTTACATTTGAAGGAAATGTTAAAGTAATTGGTAAAAATGCATTTAACAATTCAGATGGACGATATAATGGATGGACTGGAGTATATACATTTAATGCAGGTGGACTAGAACGCTTGTATGATGGATGTTTTAAAGGACATAATTTTACTAATGTTAAAATAGCTAAGTCAATAAAACATGGAAATATTGATTGGATATCCTGGACTTCATGGGATAAATCAGATGTGTTTGGCACATATATAAACGTTTCAACATTTTAATTCTATTATAATTTTTAGCTGCCGGCTTTCCGGCAGCTGATTTTTTATATTGCCAAAACAGGCGAACAATGTTATAATAAAAACAACAAATTATTTTAAAATCCAAAGGAGCAATCACATGAGAGAATACATCATAAAAGGCAGAAAGGGCAAAAAGACCTGGGGGAAACTTTACTATTCGGACAAAACCGGCGGATAAATATTTTCCCGCCGTAATTATTTGCCGCTATCGGCAAAAAAATGATTGAATTCAAAAAGTATTTGTTGATATTTTGCCGGTAAAAGCGGCGGAACAGTTAAAAAGGATATCTTAATACAAAAAAATGGTGTAACCTGATAAAACAGGATACACCATTTTTGTATAAAATTTTAAATATTACTTGAAATCAAATCCAACCTTAAGTGCCTGAATGTTCTTTTCAACAAGTGCAGCCTTCTTAGGTGGAATAATCTTGTTAAATGCAGAAACGATCATATCGTAGTTGATACCAACGAGTCTGTCTGAGCATTCCTTAATTACCTTGCCGAGAAGGATGATATTTGACATACCGGCAAGACCGTTTTCCTTTGCAAGTTCTGTTGAAGGAATGTAGAAGCAGGTAACATCTGTACGTTCAGACTTTCTCTCAATGATTGAGCTGTCTGCGAAAATGATTCCGCCCGGCTTTACAGTGCTTTCAAACTTGTCAAATGAAGGAGCGTTCATAGCGATAAGGATATCAGGTGCTGTTACAAGCGGAGAACCGATTGGTTCATCTGAGAGACATACAGAGCAGTTACATGTGCCTCCGCGCATCTCAGGACCGTATGAAGGCATCCATGAGAGTTCCTTTCCTTCGTAAAGTGCAGCGTATGCAAGGAGCTTTCCTGTGAAGAGAACACCCTGTCCGCCGAATCCGCAGATTATAGTTTCTGTAAGCATATTAGTTAGTTCTCCTTTCAGTCAGCTTTTTCTTCTTTGTTCCATACAGCTTCATCCTTGTAAACTCCGAGAGGGAAGTAAGGAATCATTTCTGTACGTACTCTTTCAAGTGCATCAACAGGTGACATACCCCAGTTTGTAGGACATGTCGAGAGAACTTCAACGATTGAGAAGCCCTTCTTGTTGATCTGGTTTTCAAAAGCCTTTTTGATAGCCTTCTTTGCTTCACGGATGTGAGCAGGATTGTCAACGGAAACTCTCTGTGCAAGAGCTGTACCTTCAAGTGTTGAAAGCATCTCACACATTTTTACAGGATAACCCTGAATCTCAGGTTCACGTCCGTAAGGTGTAGTCTGTGTAACCTGACCAGGCATTGTTGTAGGAGCCATCTGACCGCCTGTCATTCCGTAGATTGTGTTGTTTACGAAGATAACTGTGATATTTTCGCCTCTTGCAGCTGCGTGAACTGTCTCGCAGGTACCGATAGCAGCGAGGTCGCCGTCACCCTGGTATGTAAATACTACAGAGTCAGGACGTGCTCTCTTGACACCTGTTGCAACAGCCGGTGCTCTTCCGTGAGGAGCACCTACCATATCACATTCAAAATAATTATATGCAAGAACAGAACATCCTACAGGGAATACACCCACTGAATTACCTTCTATTCCAAGTTCATCCATAACCTCAGCAACAAGTCTGTGGATGATTCCGTGTGTACATCCAGGACAGTAGTGAGTTGGTACATCACAGAGTGCATGTGGTTTGTCAAATACAACTGCCATTATTAGAGGCTCCTTTCTGATATCTTTTCTATCTGTTCGAGAACTTCAGCAGGTGAAGGGATGTTACCGCCGTGTCTGCCGTAGAATTCTACAGGAAGTCTGCAGTCAAGTGCAAGACGGAGATCTTCAACCATCTGTCCCTGTGACATTTCAACGCTGAGAACAGTCTTTGCATTTGCACATGCTGACCTGAATTCTTCAACAGGGAATGGCCAGAGTGTCTTTGGTCTGAAAAGACCAGCCTTGATGCCTTTTTCTCTTGCCTGATTTACAGCTGATTTTGCAACACGTGCTGTTGTACCGTAAGCTGCCAGAACGATATCAGCATCTTCACACTTGTAGATCTCTGCATCGTGGATCTTTTCTTTGATTATATCATATCTCTTGTATCTTTCATTTACAGAGTGTTCAAGATCATCAGGCTGGAGGAAGAGTGAGTTTATGATGTTGTGCTTTCTTTCACCCTTGTGACCTGAACATGCCCAGTCCTTTTCTTCGATAACAGGTGCTTCGTCAGAGAATGAAACAGGTTCCATCATCTGTCCGAGGAAGCCGTCTGTGAGAATCATAACAGGCATACGGTATCTGTCAGCTTCTTCAAATGCTCTGATTGTCATATCAACTGTTTCCTGTACAGAAGCAGGAGCAAATACGATAAGCTGGAAGTCACCGTGACCGAGAGCCTTTGTAGCCTGCCAGTAGTCTGACTGTGAAGGCTGAATGCTTCCGAGACCCGGACCGCCTCTCTGTACGTTTACGATAACTGCAGGAAGATCTGAACCTGCAAGGTATGAAACGCCTTCGCTCTTGAGTGAGATTCCAGGTGATGAGCTTGATGTCATTGTTCTGACGCCGGCTGAGCTTGCGCCGAGAACCATGTTTACAGCAGCGATTTCACTTTCTGCCTGAAGAAATGTGATATCTCTCTTCTTCATGTTTTTTGCAAGATATGCAGCAACCTCTGTCTGAGGTGTTATAGGATATGCGAAGAAACATTTGCAGCCTGCACGAATAGCGGCTTCAGCAAGTGCTTCGTTTCCCTTCATAAGAACTCTTTCCATTTTTTATTCTCCTTTTTCAACTTTAATTGCACAGTCAGGACACATCATAGCACATAATGCACATGAGATACATTTTTCATTGTCTGTACAAACAGCAGGGTAGTAACCTTTCTGATTATGCTTCTCTTCAGAGAGTGAAATAATCTTCTTCGGACATGCTGAAACACAAAGTCCGCAGCCTTTGCATCTTTCAAAATTAATACTGATCATCTTTTTCGCCTCTTTTGCTGTAATATTTCTTGTTATCTGTAACCCGGATTATTCCCAGATAAGCTTAACTTTTCTTTTCACAGGAAAGTCGTTTTCTGATGGAGTAAGTGTTTCCGGAATGCATCTGAAAACCACAGGAAGTCCTGTCATCCGGGCAATCTCTTCGGAGAATTCAGAAGCATTTTCAACGATTTCGGCTGTTGTTTCAAAGCCGAGATTAGGGTTGTTTACGAGACCTGTGCATTTTAATGAGCAGGCCTGTTCTATTTCACGCAGGAGAACGACTGTTTCTTCTGCCGAAACATCTGTAGTGCGGTACATGTTGTAAACGTACAGCATATCATAATCATCGCTGTACTTGTTGATTACCGCTTTGTATCTTCCGAGGGCAAATGCACCTGCATCCGAACCGCCCACGTCGATAACCGTGTGGTCGTGGGTGCGTATGATACGTTCTATATCAAAGTTAAGCACCGGAATATCAAGATTTGAATTTGCATATTCGGGTGTAATCACATCGATTCCCTGACCGGTGAGCTCGTCCCTGAAGTCAGCAGTCCGGAAATACGGATTAACCGTGTCAAGGTCAACAATGGCAGTACTGCCGCTTTTGTGCATCTCGCAAGCAAGATTTACAGAAAGGTTGGTTTTCCCCGAACCGTATTCACCGGTAATAATAGTAATCTTTTTAAACTGCATTTTTTTATCCTTTAAATGAATTTTTTCAAAAAATATATGTCGTATTCCCACATGGGGAATACAACATAAAAGAACGCAAATGTTTGAATTCGCAGTATTAATTATACCACACAATAATACAAAGGTCAATAGGGCGAAGGTGCAGGCGACCGAAGGGAGTGCAGAGCTCGACCGCAAAGCCATGCAAAACAAGAAGATAATACTGAACTTAATCCTTGTATATGCACATAAAAATACGAATTACTTACCAAGTATAAGATTCTTCAGCAAAATAAGATCAGTAACATTAACAATCTTATCCTCATTAAAATCAAACATCATCTTAACATCATCCTCCAGCTCCCTCTTACCTGTAAGATGCTGAACAAGCCTTACAGCCTGCGCACCCTTGTACACCTTTTCCGGCTGTGTTCCGTCCGGTTCGGTACCTCCTACAAGAACGCCGTCAGCATATACGCAGACATATTCGCATTTTTCCGCAAGTTCAACACCGCCGACGATATCATCATAATCAGGACCAATATCCTTTATACCCTTACGGCTCGGGTCATTTGAAGAATCCCAGTTGTCACCGTAGTACATACCGATAATAAGCTGGTATTTTTTATTTGAGTTTGCGATTGCATAATCCGGCCATGAAATCTCGACATAGTAGATGTTGTCCTTGTAGTGAACAGGTTTCGACAGAACAGCCTCTCTGTCATCAACTTCAGTCTGTACCTGATCGTATGTCTTCTGAAGAACGAATGAAGGCGGGATTTCCTTGTAGTTTTCAAATTCTGAAATATCAAAGAAATATCTTATGGAAAGGTCAGTATGAGGTGTAAGCGAATCCGTGTTTACAAAGAAAGTAAGCTTTGTTGCACCTGCACCGTCGCTTTCAGCCTGGTCAGAGCAGTAACCTGAAACCCAGAAGTTATCTCCGGAGAAAATCTCTGAATCATCAGTTTCTTCCTCAGGAGGGAAGTTTTCATCAGGCTTCATGCTTTCGTCACCGTAACGTTCATAGAGACCGGCAGCTGCACCGACAATTGCTGCATTGTAGTCAATAGTTACTTCGTTGTAAATCCAGTCCTTTGTAACGTCATTGTGCTGGTCATCAGCATCAGGGCCGCCTACAAGAGCACCGTAAAGAACATGCTTGTGTTTGCCCGGATCTTCAGCCATTGTAAGACCTGAAGCAGCTCTGTGGTGAGGATATTTTGCTGACTTTTCGCTGTATCCTACAACGTAGCATCTGTCAGCAGGGTTGTCACCTATGATGTATTCCATCTGACCTAAAGCCCAGTCTGAAAATGTGTAGTCCTTGTTGCTTGTTTTGTATTTGTCCTTGCCTTTGTTGTATTTGTCATATACAAGGGCTGTGAACTGAGCCGCAGTATTGTAACGGGCTGAACCCCAGGTATTTAACCAGAAGTAGCCGGCAGGGGTGATTGTTCCGGCGTCGCCGTTCATTTCTGCATTTATTGACTTGGCCTGCATTTTCCAGAAGTCTATTTCTTCGTATGGATTTCTTCCGGCAGCTTCGCGGTATTCCTCACAGACATCAGGGTAGATTTCCTGAATGCGTCCCAGAAGTGTACCTACACCGTTCCACATATCGTTCCAGCAGAGAATGTATCCCGGAGGAGCGTAGTAGTCAACGTATCCGATACTGTCGGCAATATATCTGTGGTCACGGGTAATAAGGTAGAGCCAGCATGCTGCAAAGCAGTAGTCATCTTCCCATTTGTTTGAAGTGTAGTATGACTTTGGACCGTCAGCACCGTCACCGACTTTCTTTTCATTTTCAGTTGCGAAGTCGAAGAGTGCCTTTGCGTAGTCGAGGCATTTTTCTGCGTAGTCAGGGTCAGTGTCCTTAAAGTTATAGTAGTTTATTGCGAGAGCAGCTGCTGATTCTGAAACGTCATCAGTAGTAGGGAGAGCGCTTGTTGCAAAGTATGCCGGTCTGTCCATGGCATCAATCTCAGGTGACTGCCAGTATGCGTGGTCTATGTCACCGTCGCCTACCTGATAGCAGAAGGCGATAACTTTACCATCTTCATCACGGAATGTACTTCTCATAAAGTAATCGCAGAAGTACCGGCATATTGTTTCCACGTGTTTGTCCTGACCTGTCTTTTTGTACGCATCACGGAATTCATAGTATCCCCAGGATACAACAGAAGCTGCATAGGCTTCAGGGAGACCGAACTTCACATGGTCACCGGCATCGTGAAATCCTCCTGAAACATCGACTGTTCCGTTTCCGTCGGGGTCGAGTACATCCTTATACTTTTTAATAAATGCGTCAGAAAGGTTTGTATGCTCTGAGTCGAGCGGAACCTCGGCATCATATGTATGACAGTTTCCGCGCCATGAGAGAAGATTGTTTTCCTTTACTCCTGTTCCACACATATTTGCATCATAAAAATAAATAGTGTGCTGAAGGAGCTTTGCCCAGTTGTTTTCAGTTTCATAGTAATCGGCTTTTCCCGGTGTCGTTGCCGCACCTGCATATGCTGCCGAAGAAAGAAGCGAAACTGCAAGTACAGCAGAAATGCTTTTCTTCAGAATGTTGTTTTTCATTGATTAAACCTCCTGCTTATATTATATTTTTCTCTGAGCTTTTTTAAAATTTCTTCTCCGTCGAGACCTTCTCCGTTATCTATTTGTCTTTGCGCCGTAAGAAGTTTGAGGAGAATCTCTGAAAATTCAATTGTATTTCTTAAATCGGTAATTGGTCTTATATGCGGCATAACAACACCTCTGTTTTTTATGCTATAATTATACCGTAATTATGTACAAAAGTCAATGTTGAAAAGCATCACGGCAGTCTGAAAATCTGCAGGCTGCCGTGATGCTTTTGTTTACTGTTTAGTCGAGTGATTCTATTATATGTGAAATATACTGTCGAAGAGTTGCGAGGTCGGTAAGTTTTACATCTCCGTCATGGTCTGTATCTGCTGCTTTGAGAGCAGCACCTGTTAATTCTCTGTCACCGATGAGATAAAGTGAAAGAATTGTAAGATCAGTAACGTCAACAGTTCCGTTTTCGCTGATATCACCTGTTATGAATGTTTCTTCTTCAGGGTTATCTTCGCCGGAGGAATTTTCTTTTATGTACACCTTTGTTATCTCTGCATTTGTGGAGTCGATGCCTTCGTATGAAGCGTCGCCGACCCACCATACCTGAGCCTGGAAATTTTTCTGATTCTTAAGGAATTCCTTTGCTTCAGCAATAAGTTCAGGGTCATCTGCCGTGAACGATTCATCACCGATGCTGTATGCAAGTGTGCCGAAATCCCTGTCGATATCAATTTCAACTTCGCCGCTTACTTTTGTTTTCCACTGTACCATAGCCCAGTAGTATGTATCGCCCTTCATAAATCCGTTTGCGATACATCCGCTTGCTCCGCCTGCAGCTTTGTCAGAAAGCTGAACGTCGAGGTATATCTTGTCAGAAGGCTTTGGAACAGAGATGCTGTAGCTCTTGTTTACCTTGTCATAGCTTACTTTTCCGGCATTTTCATCCTTTACCGGATCATCTGAAGGAGGAGTGAAGTTCGGAGTACCGCCTGTGTATTTGTTAAGTGCTTTTACGATATCAGGCTGCTTCCAGGTTGCGTCCGAACGGTTAAGAAGCATGAATGAAATATCATCCCACCAGCAGCATGTGATCCCGTGAGCGGAAGCATAAGCTGCAAAGTAAGCTGCCCAGTCCACACGGTCCTGTGTGTTTCCGTCTTTCTCTCTTGCACCGAATTCGCCGATATATACAGGAATGCCTTTTGAAACGTAAGCGTCGTAAACAGAATCTATTGCTCTGTTGATTTCAGCAGTATCTGAATTAATATCAAATTTTGCTGTGCTCTGTGAATCAGAAGCTTCAGCAAGTGCAAATCCGTAAGGGAGGTATGCGTGAACTGCAACGATGAGTCTGTCTGAAACCGTATCTTTCGGGAGTTCAAAATAGCTGTTTGTCGCTCCGTCTGCAGAACAGTCATAACCAGGTACAGCTATGAATCTGTCAGCATTTTTTCCGCCGGATGAACGGATTGTATCTAATATATCCTGATTGAGTTTGTTGATTGTCTTTACTGCATCGATACAGTCATTGTCAGCCATGTTAAGCCACCATTCGTATGTGTGACCCACAAGACGAGGTTCATTCATGGTTTCGAATACAAGCTTGCTGCTGTAATCCTTAAAACGTTCAGCAATCTGAGTCCAGACTGTTGTCATGTACTTTGACGATGAAGCATAGTGTTCGCTGTCCGGATACATTGTATCCTTTGAATTGTCGTGATGAACATTGAGAATTACATACATGTCATTGTCGATTGCGTAGTCAACTACTTCCTGAACTCTGTCCATCCATGCCTTGCTTATATTCAGGTCAGAATCAACGTGGTTGTGCCATGAAACAGGAACTCTGACTGTGTTGAAACCGGCTGCCTTAACAGCGTCAATCATTTTCTTTGTTGTCTTGTATCCGCCGTTCCAGTATGTTTCAAGATCAAGTTCGTTTGTGATATATCCGTTGTCGTCTATGGCGTCAAGGGTATTTCCAAGATTCCAGCCCAGACGCATATCCTTTACAAAACGGTTTCCTTCAGTATCCGGAATACTTTCCTGAGGTATGTTAAGTTCAGGGATTGTTATTCCGCTTTCGCCGGGATTATCTGTGCCGCTTTCCTGACCGCCTTCAGTGTACGGAACGATGCTGTACATACTGTCCTCGTCCGGTACAACGTTCTGCAGTCTGAAAAGTTCATTCAGTGTAACAAGAGTGTAGCCCTCGTCCTGAAGGGTCGGAACAATTGTTTTAAGTGCCTCTACGGTATTGGTGTTTCCCGGGGCATCATGCATCAGAATTATCTGTCCGTCCTTTGCGGAAGAAAGAACTTTTTCGGTACGCTGCTCAGCAGTGACGCTGTCATCCCAGTCATTGCAGCCTTCGCCGCAGATAAAAGGCACATCAATCGCATCGTACATATCAGCGTTTACTGCAATGTACGGCGGTCTGAAAAATGAAGGTTTGCTTCCGGTGATCTTTTCAACATAATCATCAACGTACTTTACTTCAGCGCTTATTTCTTCTGCTGTTAGATTTGTCATATAGCTGTGTGACTTTGAGTGATTGTCAATTTCACAGCCCATATCAAAGGCACGTTTCACAACCTCAGCACTTTCATCATTAATCTGGTCACCTACCAGGAAAAATGATGCTTTCGCATTGTACTGTTCAAGGATATTAAGTACTTCATTTGTAGTTGTTGTGTTCGGACCGTCATCAAATGTCAGCGCGATATACTTCTGTTCTTCCGATGCAGATACCAGAGTGGAGATTTCTGCAAAATCAGTAGGAATTGCTGTACACATAAGCAAAGCTGAAAGTGAAACGGCAACTCCCTTGAAAAATGAATTTTTTTTCATAGAATATTCCTTCCTGAATCAATCAGATGCGTATTATCCGTGCCTGCAGCCCACAAAATACACATCCCGTTTTCTTTACTACAAATAATATTTTACAGCAGAACCCTCGATAATACAATGGACTAAACAGCTCAGAAAATGTATTTTCCTGCAATTTATCATTGACTCAATTCCTCTTCCGTGATAAAATATACCTAAAAGAAACTAACCTGTAGGCGACCGAGCGAAGGTGCAGGCGACCGAAGGGAGTGCAGAGCTCGACCGCAAAGCCCTGCAAAAAAATAAATCAAGCAATTTTCATCTTATCAAACAACAAAAACAATTCAAAAAAGGAGACTCTCCATGCGAAAAAAAATAGCATTTATTGCAGCCGGACTTGATACCCTCTACATGCAGCAACTCGTAAAAGTCATCGCTGAAAAAACCGCATCCCTCAACTACGACCTGATAATTATTACCCATTTCGTAAATTTCTACAACGGCACTCCCTATATCGAAGGTGAAGAAAAAATATACTCCCTTACAGAAAAAATCACCCCCGACGGAGCCATAATCGCCGGTTCCTCATTCCTTCATACTGAACTTGTTGAAAAAACAGAAAAAATACTTCTAAAATTGAACATTCCCACCGTGGCACTTGACTATGAAAGTTCTATTTCCCCAAATATCGTTCAGGATAACAGGAAATCATTTGCCCTTATTACAGAGCATTTTATTACTGAACATGGTATGAATAAAATACTCTGTCTTACCGGTCCGGAGGGAAATATCCATTCGGAGCAGCGAGTATGCGGATACCGGGATGCATTTGAAAAATACGGAATACAGTTCGACGAAAACATGGTTGTTTACGGTGATTTCTGGATTGATGCCCCTAAGAAGCTTGCATTGGATATTGCTGAAGGCAGGATTCCGTTTCCGCAGGCTGTAGTTTGCGGGAACGACTATATGGCATTTCAGCTGTGCATTTCACTTGCAGAAGCCGGTATAAAAGTGCCCGAAGACATAGCTGTAGGCGGATATGATGGAAATCCGGATATTCAGCATTTTTCTGTTTCTCCGACAACAGTAAGCGGCGGTTATACCAGAACAGGTGCCGAATCTGTGATGGTTCTTCACGGGATGATTGCGGGAGAAAAATGCAGTACAGATAATTTGCCGGAGCCGTGCATACATACAGGAACAAGCTGCGGCTGCAGATGTGACGGGATTTTACAGAGTCTGAGGGCAGAAAATCAGTTTAATATACGGCAGAAAAATACCATGTTTATGTGTTCGGACTATTCATCGGTAATGAACTCTGTGCGCACTATGGATGACTGGACACTTGGAATACTGAGCCATATGTATCATCTTGATAATCTTGAGGGCTTAAGCATTTATCTGTACGGAGATTCACAGACGGAAGAAAAGGACAGCAGCCGTTCGGTACAGTGTATTTTCCGGTATGAAGGACAGTATATTTCATCGGGCGATGTTATTCCGGTAAATCAGATTTTTCCTGAAATCAGCAATCCGGCTGTGTATCTGTGTACCCCTCTGCATTATCAGGAACACTCATCAGGTTTTTGTGTCAGAAGAAGTACATATGACAGTTTTTCATTTGAACCGTACTATGGTGAGTTCTGTCAGGTTATTTCAGACGCACTCGAACGTCTCAGACAGCGTACTGAAGAGGCGGACAGAAAGCAGGCCAATACCGGAAACATATATTTTTCACGCTTTCAGGCTTTGCGTGACCGCATTTATGAGGAACCACAGCTTGAATGGAATGCAGATGAACAGGCAGGGGAGGCAGGGATCAGTGTTTCACATTTCAGGCACCTGTATAAAAGTTTCTTTTCATCAGGTTTCAATGCGGATGTAATATCTGCCAGACTCGCCCTTGCCCGCCGACTGCTGAAAACTACGGATATCAGTGTGAACGAAACAGCTCAGAGATGCGGATACGATGATGCATCCTACTTTATGAAACTGTTCAAAAAGCAGTTCGGAATTACGGCGCTGGCTTACAGGAAGAGGTGAGTGGAAAAAATTTAGTCAAATAAAAGTCTTGTTAATATTACCATATTATGAGAAAAAATTACCTCTTAGGGCGAACAGTTTACCTCTTAGGGCGAAACTATAGACAGCTGGTATCTCAATGTGTTATTATTATTTTGCTGCAGCGAACAAAAAATGATTGTTAAATATACATGTGTATGATATAATAATAACAAAGGAGATTAGTATGTCAGAAATATACGACAGTGTATTCCGCACTTTAATCAACGACTGCAAACAGCGTCTCCCATTCGTTCTCAATGAGGTTTTCGGCGAGAACTACGACGGAACGGAAACGGTTACCTTTCACCCGAACGAACACTTTATCAGCAGGTACGATGAACCGGACGACAAGCGGATAACCGACACAAACTTCACCGTTGCCGGAAAGATAACGAAAGAATACCATCTGGAATGTGAAAGCAGTAAATACAGCAGTCAGATGCTTGTACGGATATTCGAATACGATGCACAGATTGCCCTTGATCACAGCAGGGTTGAGAAAAACTGCATAAAGGTAAGATTCCCGAATACAGCGGTACTCTATCTCAGAAGCAGCCGCAGAACACCGGACAGTATGAAGGTTGTGATAGAAACACCAGGCGGAACGTTTTCGTATGATGTTCCGGTTATGAAAATGTCGGACTACTCCGCAGACGATATTTTCAGAAAGAAACTTTACATACTTCTTCCGTTCTATATCTTTAACTTCGAAAAGAAATTTAAAAAATATTCCAAAAACAAAGACGAACTGAAGCAGCTGACTGATGAATATGAGAAAATATCCCTCAGACTGCAGCAGCTTACTCAGAGCGGAGAGATAACATCTTTTGAAAAACACACAATCTCAAAACTGTCAGGTGATGTGGCGGACCAGATTGCAGATGGTTTTGAGCAGGTACAGAAAGGAGTGCATGATACTATGTGCGGACCAATTATTGTAACTGAAGCAAGAGAGATTCTGGAAGACGGAATTGAAATTGGTTTTAGTCGGGGTGAGGCTAAAGGTAGAGCTGAAGGCGAAAACAAGCTTGGAGCTTTATTCAGGGCACTTGAAGAGGCCGGAAGAAAAGACGATGCATTCAAAGCTGCATCAGATGCTGAATATCGTCAGAAACTGTACAAGGAATTCGGAATTGAATAAGGGTTTGGTTTAAATTTAGACAAAACATCCCACTGTTTCAGCATGATTTCTGTTCGGTGGGATGTTTTTTGTAAATATAAATCGGATTATTTTATTAAAATAATCCGGAATGTACAGTTTATTTCACGAAATGGCAAACCCGAGGCATTTCATGGTAAGGTATAGCAAGGTGTAAACAGAAAGAAAGTACGGAAAAGTTTGATAAAATATTAACAAAATGCTATAATAAACTGCGGGAATGGGCATCCAAAGCCTGGAATGGTGTAAAACAGTGGGGTAAGGACAGAGCTGATGACTGGAAAACAGGTATCGGAATCCTTGAGAACAGCGGCTCAGCTGGTCAGATATTTGCAAGTTACAGCCGTGGTGTTGTCGACACGCTTGGTTCACAGGTAAGTGCTGTAAGGCATCCTCACTCTTGTAAGTGGTGTTAAATCTTTTGCAAATGACCCTGTTGGAAGCGTTAAAGGGTTGGCGATAGAAAAGTACAATTCTCTTTGCAGTACTGTAAAAGATGCATTTAATGGAAACTGGCAGAGCATAGCAAATAAAGCAGCATATTCACTTTGAATCAGAAATACTTTCCAATGTTCATAATGTGGAAAAGTGACGAATGGAGGGTGGTAATATGTATGTCGATAATAATTATAATTTAACCACAAAATTCTCTATGGATTATGTAAAGAAAAAATGCAAGGAATACTCGGATACATTTGCCGGAACATCTAAATACAGGATTGGAAGTTTAAAGGTCTCGTCTATATTATATTCCAAAGAAATACGCTTTTTCAATGCACCATTTTGGGTAATTGATTTTGATTTGGCTGTTACCAAAAAGATATCACGTTATTATAAGACAATATTGATATCAGACATCGATGGTAAAATCATCGAATCACATAGGAAATGGGAACAAATAGACGGTGAAACGATTTTATCGAAAGAACGTGTCTTAAATATTGTAACAAACTGTTTAAAGAAATTAGAGGACAAGTACAAAACAAGCTATATGATTCACACTGATAAAAGTTATTATTATATATGTAAAAGAAATTCAACAAATGGCTACGATGCAATTTGGTGCATAGCATTTTCAGGTATATCAAATGAATTCATTGCAGAGAATGTTAGCTATCTACAAATATCTGATAAAACGGATGATATATCTATAATATTAGATAATGGTCGTATTTCTATAGATTGATTGTACCCGAATTTTGTTTCTTAATTGCTTAATTCATCCTAAACTCCTGATAGTTTTTGATTCTGCATTGGCGATTGACTAAAGATAAAATAATCTTAAAGAATTTTACCATATTATGAGAAAAAATTACCTCTTAGGGCGAACAGTTTACCTCTTAGG